>JAYTHN010000441.1:0-8748 GCA_043732505.1 Methylotenera sp. | reverse complement strand
CCATTGATTACTAGGATAAAAAGCCCTAGCGTCAATATCGTAATAGGCAAAGTCAATATTACTAAAATAGGCTTAATCAACATATTGACCAAACCGATTACTAACGCCGCAATCAGCGCTGAAGTAAAGTTAGCCACATGAATGTTAGGTACAAAGTAAGCGACCGCAATCAGCGCTAATGCATTTAACAACCAAACAATTAATAATTTCATGTAGCTTCCTTTTTTAGATAATGTAACTAGATCATACTAGTAACGATATGTTTCTGGTTTATATGGGCCCTGTTTTTGCACGCCAATATATGCCGCTTGCACATCAGTTAAATTAGTCAATTGTGCATTTAATTTTCTTAATTGCAACACCGCTACTTTTTCATCTAAATGTTTAGGCAACACATAAACGCCTACTGGATAATCTGCTTGACGTGTAAACAGCTCGATTTGTGCAATGGTTTGATTAGCAAAGCTTGAGCTCATCACGTATGAAGGATGGCCAGTACCGCAACCTAAATTCACCAAACGACCCTTTGCCAAAAGAATAATCTTTTTACCATTCGGGAAAATCACGTGATCGACTTGTGGTTTGATTTCATCCCACACGTATTGCTCAAGTGAGGCAACGTCAATTTCATTATCGAAGTGACCAATATTACATACAATTGCTTGATCTTTCATCTTCGCCATGTGGTCATGCGTAATCACATGGTAGTTACCTGTAGCTGTGACAAAAATGTCTGCATGTTCAGCTGCATAATCCATGGTCACTACACGGTAGCCTTCCATTGCCGCTTGTAATGCACAAATTGGATCAATTTCCGTTACCCATACTTGTGCTGATAAAGCACGTAATGCTTGAGCAGAACCTTTACCTACATCGCCATAACCAGCAACCACAGCCACTTTACCTGCAATCATCACATCAGTTGCGCGTTTAATCGCATCCACTAATGATTCACGGCAACCGTATAAATTATCGAATTTTGATTTAGTAACAGAATCGTTTACGTTAATGGCAGGGAAAGCTAATTTGCCTTCTTTATGCATTTGATACAAACGATGCACGCCAGTAGTCGTTTCTTCCGTTACGCCAATAATTTTAGCTAAGCGTACTGAATACCAAGTTGGGTCTGTTTTTAATTTTTCTTTAATGGCATCAAATAAACAGATTTCTTCTTCACTGGTAGGTTTAGAAATGACTGATAAATCTTTTTCGGCACGTGTACCAAGATGTAGCAATAACGTTGCATCGCCACCATCATCTAAAATCATATTAGTGTAGCCACCATCAGCCCATTCAAAAATGCTATGGGTGTAATCCCAATACTCAGTCAATGTTTCGCCTTTGATAGCAAACACTGGAGTGCCGCCAGCGGCAATGGCAGCAGCAGCATGGTCTTGTGTAGAATAGATATTGCATGATGCCCAGCGCACTTCAGCGCCTAAGTCTTTAAGTGTTTCAATCAGCACGGCAGTTTGAATCGTCATATGGAGTGAGCCAGTGATGCGCGCACCTCTTAAAGGTTGCACAAGGGCAAACTCTTCACGAATTGCCATTAAACCTGGCATTTCTGTTTCAGCAATTGCAATTTCTTTACGGCCAAAACTGGCTAAACTGATATCAGCAATTACATAATCTTTAAATGTTAAATCAGTCACGGTATTCATCGTTTTTCCTTAAACAATAATGAAATTTGGTGACCAGAAGGGATGAACCGAGAGACATTGTAACTTTGCCCACCTGCATCCCGTGTCTGGCACGGTTAGGTGAACGCCGTTTACAATACATATGACAAAACGCACATATATATTGATAACCAAGCCTAGGGTTCAAAATAAGCAACTTATTGAAACTGCTTACTTAACCTCGCAACGTTCCTCGGTTATGAGTAAATCAAATAAAACTTCAAACGCAATTATAATGAAATCATAAATTTTGTCAAAAAAGCGTTATTGCAACTTTAACAACACTATGATTTCATTAAATAAATTAATGAAACAAATTACAGTCCTGTTGCTGCTTTTAATTCCGCTGCTTTATCTATTGCTTCCCACGTAAACTCTGGCTCATCACGACCAAAGTGACCATAAGCAGCCGTTTTGGTGTAAATCGGACGTAATAAGTCAAGCATTTTCACGATGCCTTTTGGGCGCAAGTCAAAATGTTCAAGCACCAGGTTTTTCAGCAAATCATCAGACACTTTACCAGTGCCGTAAGTTTCAACCATTACTGAAGTAGGTTGTGCAACGCCGATTGCATAACTAACTTGCACCAAACAACGTGATGCTAAACCCGCAGCAACAATGTTTTTTGCCACGTAACGGCCTGCATAAGCCGCGCTACGGTCTACTTTTGAAGGATCTTTTCCTGAGAATGCACCGCCGCCATGAGGGGCTGCACCACCATAAGTATCTACAATGATTTTACGGCCTGTTAAGCCGCAATCACCTTGTGGACCGCCGGTAACGAAACGGCCTGTTGGATTCACTAAAAATTTAATATCACCTTTAATCAATTCTTTAGGCAACATTGGTTTAATAATTTCTTCAATCGTTGCTTCACGAATATCTTCTAAGGTCATTTCTGGCGAATGCTGCGTTGACACTAAAACTGTATCAATCTTGTAGGGTTTGCCATCCACATATTGCACAGTCACTTGTGATTTTGCATCTGGACGCAACCATGGCAAACGGCCGTCTTTGCGCAACTGCGCTTGACGCTCCATTAAACGGTGGCTTAACCAAATCGGCAATGGCATCAATTGCGGTGTTTCATCAACCGCATAACCAAACATTAAACCTTGATCACCTGCGCCTTGGTCTAACGGGTCATCTTGTGCACCATCCACACCTTGCGCGATGTCTGGAGATTGTTTGTCGTAAGCGACTAATACTGCACAGCCTTTGTAGTCAATGCCGTATTCTGTATTGTCGTAACCAATACGTTTAATGGTATCGCGTGCTACTTTAATATAATCAACATTCGCTGTAGTAGTAATTTCACCTGCCAGCACTACCAAGCCAGTGTTGGCTAAGGTTTCTGCCGCTACACGTGCAGTTGGATCTTGGGCTAAAATTGCATCTAAAATGCTATCTGATACTTGATCTGCAAGTTTGTCTGGGTGACCTTCAGAAACGGATTCTGAAGTAAAAAGGTAGTCTGTCATTGAAGCGCCTTAAAAAAAATAAGTAAAAATGAAATGACTTTCATACTAAAGGCTGAAGCATGATCATCAGGTCAGTTGCAAGAACGTGATTTTACATAAATATTGTGACAATACCTACTAAATGACGAATTATTCTACTACCAACTTTCTGTAACAATTTATAATATTAAGATGAATTTAGAATTCACCAAAATGCAAGGCGCAGGCAATGACTTTATCGTCATTGATGCCATTAATCAGCCTGTTGATTTAACACCAACGCAAATCAAAACACTAGCGCACCGTCAATTTGGCATCGGATGTGACCAACTCTTACTAGTTGAAAGTTCAACTATTGCTGATTTTAAATATCGAATTTTTAATGCCGATGGTAGTGAAGTGTCACAATGTGGTAATGGTGCGCGCTGTTTTGTACGTTTTGTAGTTGAGCAGGGCTTAACTTCAAAACATCGCATTGAAGTTGAAACTGCGAGTGGCATCATTACACTCATCTTAGAAGAAAGCGGTTTAGTCACAGTCAATATGGGGTCACCAATATTTGAACCTACTAATATTCCATTTATCGTGGATGCTGTTGCAGATACCTATACACTTGATGTTGGCAATCAAAGATTAAACATCGCGGCTATTTCTATGGGCAATCCACATGCGGTGCAAATTGTTGAAGATATAGATACTGCACCTTTGCTTGAAATCGGCAGCTTGATTGAACTGCATCCTCGCTTTCCAGAGCGCGTAAATGCGGGTTTTATGCAAATCATTGATAGGCACCATATTAAATTAAGGGTCTTTGAACGTGGTAGCGGAGAAACTTTAGCTTGTGGTACAGGCGCTTGTGCAGCTGTGGTAGCGGGTATTCAATTAGATAAACTAGACTCTCCAGTACAAGTTTCTGCACGTGGTGGTGAATTACATATTGCTTGGAAAGGCGGCACTTCGCCAGTCATGATGACAGGGCCTGCAGTGACAGTATTTACTGGTTCAGTCACATTAATTTAAGAAAAATAAGCGTTAATTAAGGATTACCATGCAACAAGATATTCAAACGTTAGATAATTTAATTTCTGATGAGCAAGTCAGTGAGTTTTTACGTAAACATCCCCATTTTTTTGAGCAGCACGCCAATTTACTGAGTGAAATTTATTTGCCTAGCCCGCATGGTAGCGGGGCAATTTCATTAGCTGAGCGGCAGCAACTAGCGCAACGAGACAAAATACGTGTGCTTGAAGTGAAGTTGGCAAAATTAATTGAGTTTGCTGAGGAAAATGATGCCACAAGTGCCAAAGTGCATGCTTTAGCGATTAAATTAGTGGCAAATCAAAGTGATCAATTAGGGTTTGGAGCACTAGAGCAAGTCATTTCTAAAGATCTAAAACAAGATTTTTCAGTCTCGCATACCCAATTACACATTTGGTTAAAACCGAATGATGCAGCATTAGTCAATAATTTCGCTTTTGCGCCCGTTAATGAGACTTTTAGGGATTGGGTGATGGTACTTAATGCGCCATTTTGTGGTACAAAACCAACGGTAACTGATGACTTGCTAGAGCCGAATTTACGATCATTTGCCTTTATTCCTTTATTTAAAGAATTTGCTAAAACAAAAGATATTAAACATATTTTTGGTGTGTTGATACTTAGCGCAGAAGAGCAGCATCGCTTCAAAAAAAATATGGGCACAATGTACCTTGAGCGTATAGGTAGTTTGGTTAGCGCGGCTGTGGTGAATTATTTGTAAGTTAGCGATTCAATTTAAACGTGTTAAATTAATCTTTGAATCATCTTGACGATTACCTACAACATTTAACTTTTGAGCGTGGTTTAAGCAAGCTCACCTGCCAAAATTATGCTCGAGATATTAAACTACTTGGGTCACTTACTGGAAATGTAAGTTTAGATGTAGTACAAAATACGCACATTAGACGCCTAATTGGCACTTTGCATAGTCGAGGCTTAAGCGGCAAAAGTATAGCGCGGGCACTTTCGGCATGGCGTGGATTTTATAACTATTTAATTCATCAGCATGGTTACAGCCAAAATCCTGTCATAGGCTTACGTGCACCAAAATCACCAAAAAAATTGCCACAAGCTTTATCTGTTGACCAAGTGGTTCAATTTGTAGACCTGAAAGGCGATGATTTACTGATACAACGCGACCATGCAATTTTAGAGCTGTTTTACTCTTCAGGATTACGTTTAGCAGAATTAGTGAATTTGGAGATTGATATGCTGGATTTTTCAGAAGGTACTGTGATGGTGACAGGTAAGGGTAATAAAACGCGTATTGTCCCCATAGGTAGCCATGCAATGAACGCGATGAAAGTTTGGCTTCAGCGGCGTGCTGAAATTATCATCGCGGATACAAACCCTAAAGCGGTATTTGTCACCCAACAGGGGCGTAGAATCACACCACGTGCTGTGCAATACCGTATCAAAGGTTGGGCCATCAAACAAGGTGTTAATATCGATATGCATCCACATTTATTGCGCCATAGCTTTGCGACCCACGTGTTACAATCTAGTCAAGACTTAAGAGCAGTGCAAGAAATGTTAGGCCATGCCAATATTAGTACCACGCAAGTATATACGCATCTTGACTTTCAACATCTTGCCACTATGTACGATAAAGCACATCCACGTGCCAAGAAAAAATAGATACTTAAATTAGGTAAACTGTTATTAAACTTTACCAAACTAAAAGTACATCAATTTGTCATCCAAAGAGTTCAACATCATTATTAACTGTTAGAAGGAAATATCATGGAACATACTTTACCTGCTTTACCTTATGCTAGAAATGCTTTAGCACCACTTATTTCAGAAGAAACCCTAGATTTTCATTATGGAAAGCATCACCAAGCTTATGTGACAAACTTAAATAACCTTATTAAAGGCACTGAGTTTGAAAAATTAAGTCTAGAAGAAATCATTAAAAAATCGTCTGGTGGTATTTACAACAACTCAGCACAAGTTTCAAACCACACATTCTTTTGGAGCAGCATGAAGCCAAATGGTGGTGGTGCTCCAACTGGTGCATTAGCTGATGCTATCAATGCTAAATGGGGTTCATTCGATGACTTCAAAAAAGCATTTCAAACTTCTGCAGTCGGTAACTTTGGTTCAGGTTGGACATGGTTAGTGAAAAAAGCGGACGGTTCAGTGGATATTGTAAACATGGGTGCAGCAGGTACTCCACTGACCACTGGCGATAAAGCGTTATTGACCATCGACGTATGGGAACATGCTTATTATATTGATTACCGCAATGCACGTCCTAAATTTGTTGAGACATTCTTAGCGTCTTTAGCTAACTGGGATTTTGCTAGCGCAAACTTTGCAGTTTAAAATCTTCAAACTTTAGCTCATAAAAAGGCCATCATTATGGCCTTTTTTATTTTTATATCAATCAACAAACTTTCTGCTAAAATGCAATTATGTTGCATCGTTTAATCTTTACTCTATCGCTTATATTGTCTTTTGGCTTCGCCCAAATTGGCGCAGTATCGCATGAAATTTCGCACTACTCTGACGCTACAGCACTCAATCAACAACCAAGTTTATCTAAGCAAAATTCTGCTAAACAATCTTTTAATAAAAATAGCTCGAATAATCCAGCACAACATAATCCAGTATGTGAAAAATGTGTCAGTTATGCGGAACTTGGTCATGTTATATCGGGCACTCACGTTGCATTAATTTCAGCCACCGTTAAACATTTATTTATTAATAATAGTTTAACTAAAGCACCCTCCTCTAAACCTCGTCATTACAGAGCACGCGCACCGCCCACTCTCATTTAGCAATCAGTTATTTTGCACTAGCAAACCCTAAAATCTTATTTTAGATTAAGCAAGTTGCATTACTTTTAGCCATTAGTCTAACCAGATTGGTACTGATTAATATTGGTTATGATCACTGTTGTTTACGCTATTGTTATGAGAGAATTTCATGAAAAATCGAACTAAAAAACTACAATCTTTATTGCAGTCAAAATCACAATGTAAACACTTTCCTACTTACAAACCAGTAATCTTAAGTATTTTAACTGCCTTTGCCAGCCCTTTAGTATTGGCAGATGATGTTACAAATAAAGATACTGTCACTAAAATTGATTTGCCTTCTGTTGCAGTCACTGGCAATCCACTTGGTCTAGGTTCAGACGACTTAATAGTACCCGTAACGGTATTAAACGGTCGTGAGTTATCTCTCAAGCGCGAAAGCACTTTGGGCGATACCCTAGATGGCATTCCTGGTGTTAGTGCTACGCACTATGGCCCCAATGCTTCACGTCCTATCATTCGTGGATTAGATGGTGAACGTGTGCGCATCATGCAAAATGGTGTGGGCATTGTCGATGCGTCCTCTTTAAGTTTTGATCATGCCGTATCAATTGACCCATTAGTGATTGAACAAATTGATGTAGTACGTGGACCAGCTGCCTTACTTTACGGTGGTAGTGCTGTGGGTGGGGTGGTAAATGCCATCGACCATCGTATTCCTACTGAAAAATTAGAGGGCATTACTGGCAGAGCTGAAGCGCGGCTAGGCGGTCCAGATAGCCAAAGTAATGTGGCAGGGGTAGTAGATGTTGGCAATGGCCAATTAGCCATTCATGCTGATGCTTATACCCGTAAAAGCAGTGATTTAGATATTCCAGGCTTTGCTGTGTCAAAGCGAAAAAGTGAAGCTGATGGCACACCGCGCACTAATGACGGCAAACTAGTGAATAGTAATGCGACTGGTGATGGTGGTGCTATTGGCGCATCGCTTACCTTTGATAATGGCTATATAGGTGCGTCTTACTCTGGCTTTAACAGTGACTATGGCACGGTGGCTGAAGAGGATGTACATATTAATATGAAAAGTCAACGCTGGGATATTGCCACAGAATTCAGTGACTTAAACAGCATTATCAATCGTGTAAAAGTGAGGATGGCTTACACTGACTATATTCATAAGGAAATAGAAACGAGCACTGGAAACGTTGGCACCACTTTTAAAAATAAAGGGGCTGAAGGCTCGGTTGAGGCAAGTCATGCAAAAATAAATCTTACTAATCATCTGCAATTAAATGGTGTAATTGGACTGCAATTTCAAAGCACGACTTTTGAAGCCTTAGGTAAAGAAGCTTTTGTACCTAGCACCAATACACAATCCAAAGCGGTTTATGCTTATGAGGAATTGCCAATAGACAAACTAAAATTAAGCTTTGGTGGGCGTGTAGAACACACTTCAGTAGACTCTGCTGAGAATGCCACGTTCGGGCCTGCTCAAAATCATAGCTTTAACCCTAATAGCTATGCATTTGGGGGCCTTTATACAATCAATAGCAATTGGTCTCTTGCGGGCAATCTTTCGCATAATGAGCGTGCACCTAGCTATTTCGAGCTTTATGCTAATGGACCACACCTTGCTACTGGACAGTTTGAAATTGGAAATACCAGTTTTGGTAAGGAACGTTCTAACGGTATAGATGCACAAGTTCGTTGGAAAGATGGTAAAAACTCATTTAGTGCTGGGCCTTACTACACACGGTTTAGTAGCTTTATTGGCTTGTTGGATACCCCGAATACTGCATCATTTGA
>JAYTHN010000440.1:0-2615 GCA_043732505.1 Methylotenera sp. | reverse complement strand
CCGCTTCAATATTTGAAAGCGCTTGATAATATTGAAGCACCAAAGCCTCTCGTTGTCGGCTAGGTAATAAGGCAAGTGCAGCATTAATCTCATCCCCTTGCTGCGATTTAGCTAAGCGTTGCTCAGGAATCAGCGCAGGGTCTATTAATTCAGGCACATCTTTATCGCCGTGTGCGTAAAGATAGTCTTTACGAGCACGTAACCGGTCATAACATGAATTAAGCGCTACTCTATGCAGCCAAGTATCAAACCTTGCACCACCAGATTCAACATTACTTTGCTAATTACCAGCCTGCTTCCAAACGCGTAAAAAAGACTCTTGAGCAACATCTTCAGCTTCACATCTGTCATTTATCATACGCATACCAAGCGCTATCAATCTTGTTAACTTGCGCACTACTAGCACCCTGATTGCCAATTGATCGCCACGCGCAATACGCGGCAATAATTCGGCATCAGGGTTGAGTTCATTCATACAGTTTTTCCAGTTCTTTAATGCTTAAACGTGAGTTTTTACAATATCCGTCGATTGTACTTAGAAAAATTATAGAAAATATTATTCCATCGGGTCTCACATTGGTTTTAATTTATTTTCAAGCTCATGTGCGCTTGAAAAATGAACGGCTATCCCCATTTAACCAATATGATTTGATTTATTGATAAAGAGGATTAAACCGATGTCTACAGAGACTAAAAAACCAGAAACCGTACAAAAAGAAACCCCACAAAAAGAATCGATGGCTTTTCAGGCGGAGGTTAAACAACTGTTGCAGTTGATGATTCACTCGCTGTATAGCAACAAAGAGATTGTGTTACGTGAATTAATTTCTAATGCGTCTGATGCAGCCGATAAATTGCGTTTTGAAGCCGTTGCGAATGGCGCATTGTTTGAAGGTGATAGTGAATTAAAAATTCGCATCGCTTTTGATAAAGAAGCGCGCACGGTAACGATTGCCGATAACGGCATTGGTATGAGCCGTGATGAGGTGATAGCGAACATCGGTACGATTGCAAAATCTGGAACGAAAGAGTTTTTTAATGCGCTATCAGGCGACCAAGCCAAAGATGCTAATTTAATTGGTCAATTTGGCGTTGGTTTTTATTCAGCATTTATTATTGCCGATAAAGTCACGCTTACTACCCGCCGTGCTGGTGCGACTGAGTCTGTCCGTTGGGAATCTACTGGCGAGGGCGACTTTACGTTAGAAGCTGCAGATAAAACCACGCGTGGTACAGAAGTAGTGTTGCATTTGCGTGAAGGTGAAGATGAGTTCTTAAGTGACTGGAAGCTAAAAACGATTATCCGTAAATATTCAGACCATATTACTTTACCAATCGTGATGAAAAAGAGCGAGTGGAAAGATGGTGCTGAAGTGCCGACCGATGAAGATGAAACTGTCAATAAAGCTTCTGCCTTATGGGCGCGCAATAAGAACGATATTACCGAAGAAGAGTATCAAGAATTTTATAAGCATGTTTCTCATGACTTTGAAAACCCGCTTGCACATAATCATAGCCGTGTAGAGGGCAAGCAGGAATATATTTCCCTGCTTTATATTCCAAGCAAAGCACCATTTGATTTGTATGACCGTGAGCGTCGTCACGGGATTAAGTTATACGTAAAACGTGTGTTTATTATGGAAGATGCTGAAAAGTTGATGCCACAATATTTGCGTTTTGTGCGCGGTGTGATTGATACATCTGATTTGCCCTTGAATGTTTCGCGTGAGATTTTGCAATCTAGCCGCGATGTTGATGCGATTAAAGCGGGTTCGACCAAAAAAATCTTAAGCGTTTTAGAAGATATGGCTGAAAACAAGCATGAAAACTATACAAAATTCTATGCTGAGTTTGGCAAAGTATTAAAAGAAGGTCCGGGCGAAGATTATTCAAATAAAGACAAAATCGCTGGCTTGTTAAGATTCGCTTCAACTAAAGCTGATACTGATGTGCAAGAAGTGTCGCTTAAAGATTACATCGCGCGTATGCAGCCTGAGCAAGATGTGATTTATTACATCACAGCAGATAGTTTTGCAGCAGCGCAACACAGCCCACATTTGGAGATTTTCCGCAAAAAAGGTATTGAAGTGCTGCTAATGTCTGACCGTGTGGATGAATGGCTATTAGGTAGCTTGACTCAGTTTGATGGTAAGAAATTACAGTCTATTGCCAAAGGGGATTTGGATTTAGGCAAGCTTGAATCTGATACGGAAAAAGAGATTCAAAAGAAAATTGAAGAAGAAGCCAAAACATTGGTTGAGAAGATTAAAAATTCTCTGGGTGACCAAGTGAAGGATGTACGCGTCACGCATCGTTTAACTGATTCACCAGCGTGTTTGGTAAGTGAGGCGAATGAGGTCTCTAGTAATTTGGCGCGTATGTTAAAAGCAGCAGGACAGAATGCCCCTGATACTAAGCCAATTCTAGAGATTAATCCTGCACACAAGCTTGTTAAGCGCCTTGAAGCTGAAACTGCAGATTTAGTATTTAGCGACTTAGCGTTTGTATTATTTGACCAAGCTTTGTTGGCGGAGGGTGGAACGTTAGATGATCCAGCTAGTTTTGTGAAGCGTATGAATAGCTTAATAAGCTGATTGTAATATATTAGTTTTTTT
>JAYTHN010000439.1:0-2619 GCA_043732505.1 Methylotenera sp. | reverse complement strand
TCTACAGGCCTTGCGTGTTAATCCCACCAACAGTGAATCACTGGTTGAAATTCGCCGTGCTTACCACACACTTAAAGGTAGTGGCCGCACCGTTGGCTTAGCTGGCATGGGTGAAGTCGCTTGGTCTGTGGAAAAATTATTGAATGTTGTGATGGAGCGCAAAGCATTTCCAAGCGTTACGCAGCTAGCATTTATTGAAAAAGTGAGTGCAGCGTTTGCTGGCTGGGTCTCACAATTGCAATCTAATCAAATGGTGATGCTAAGCCCTAAACCTTATTTAGATAAAGCTACTGAGCTTGAAAATGATGCTGATTTACCAATCACTGAAACTAAGCCACAAAAAGAAGAAGTGCTAATTGGAGGTACACGTAAGTTGAGTCTTGCTTTCTTCAATATATTCATGAACGAAGCACAGCAACATTTAGTGACTCTGATCGCGGCTCAACAAGCACTAATAGTTAATGCAAGTGAAGCGCCTACTGATGCTAGTCGTCGCGCTGCGCATACTTTGGGTAGTAATGCTTTAACCGCCGGCTTTAAACCAACGGGTGATTTAGCGCGCGCTCTTGAGCATTGGCTAGACCAATATACTGGCGCTTGGACTGAGCAGCATATTGCGCTGTACGGTAATGTAGTGAAAGCCTTAGAAGATGGTTTAGAAAAAGCCAAGGCGCTTAAAAACCCTAAATCAACACGTGCACTTATTCTTGCGTTAGGCGAGACAACCGCCGTGATGCAGGGTGCAGCTGCACAACAGGCGGAAATTGCTGTGCAAGAAGTAAATGCTATCGAAAAATTATCAGAAGTCGTTTTATTAGAAAAATCAACTGATAGCACTGCAGAAAAAACACTAGAAAAAATAACGGATAAACCAATCAAAGCTGCCAAAGACGAAGCAAAAGTTGAGCAGCTTTCTGTACATGCGGTTGATCAAGAATTATTAGCGCTATTTTTAGAAGAAGCGCGTGAATTAGTACCACAAGTTGGCCGAGATCTACGTGGATGGCGCGCTAATCCACAAGAGGCGGATTATCCTGATTCACTGCAACGCGGATTACACACGCTTAAAGGCAGCGCCCGTATGGCCGGTCAGCCAAATATTGGCGACAATGTACATGCTATGGAAGATCGTGTGATTCAAGCGCTCAAGCATATTGTCACCATGGATGATTTTGATGATATGTTTGTCGAATTTGACCGCATTGGTTACATGTTGGAAAACATCATTGGTGGCGTGAAAGTCAGCTCACAAGATGCTGATTCTGAAGCAAAAATTATTGCACCTACTCGATCTACCGATCGTAAGTCGCAGTTTTTACGGATGGGTGCTGATGTATTAGATAGGTTAATCAATGAAGCGGGTGAGGTTTCAATTATGCGTTCTCGGATGGACCGAGAAATGCAGAACTTCAAACAATCATCTACTGACTTAACTGATAGTATCAACCGAATGCGTGCTTACTTACGTGAGCTTGAGATTGAAGCTGAAACACAGATGCAATCTCGCATGAGTCTATTGCAAGAAGCGAATGAGACGTTTGACCCGTTAGAGTTTGACCGATTTACTCGTCTGCAAGAATTAACCCGTATGATGGCCGAGAGCGTCAACGACGTTGCGACTATTCAAAATAGTTTGTTATTGAATCTTGACCAAACTGATGCGGCGTTGCAACAGCAAAACCGTATGAATCGTGAGTTGCAACAAGGTCTCATGGGCGTTCGTATGTTGCCATTTGCCACTATTTCAGAGCGTTTGCAGCGCATCGTTCGGCAAACAGCTAGAGAGTTGAACAAACGCGTTGAAATGGCCATCGAGGGTGAGGGCATTGAAATTGACCGTGGCGTACTAGATAAAATGGGCGCGCCACTTGAGCATCTATTGCGTAATGCGGTGGCACATGGTCTTGAATCTACCGAAGAACGTAAAAAATTAGGCAAGTCTGAAACAGGACAAATCAAACTTAAAATCAGTTTAGAAAATGATGAAATCACACTGATAATTTCTGATGATGGTGCTGGCGTAAATTTAGCCAAAGTTAAACAAAAAGCCCTTGAAAAAGGCTTGTTTATGGCTGATCAAGCGTTAACTGATCAAGCGTTGATGGCGGTTATTTTTGAAGCAGGTTTTTCAACGGCTGATTCCGTGTCACAAATTGCTGGCCGTGGTGTCGGGCTAGATGCAGTTCGTAGCGATATTGCTGTGCTGGGTGGTCGTATTGATGTTAGCAATGTGATAGGCAAGGGTGCGATGTTTAACATTTACCTACCTGTGACACTCTCTGTTGCGCAAGTCGTTATGGTGCGCACTGGCAACAAGATTTTTGCGATTCCTTCTGTGATGGTTGAGCAAGTACAGAAATTAAAACAGAATAATTTGATTAAAGCTTATGAAGCACACAAAATCGAATGGGCTGATCGCGAATATCCACTCAATTTCTTATCCAAACTGATTGGCGATATTAATCAAATTGCAGAAAGTCATATATATACGCCAATCATTATGCTACGAAGCGGTACCTATCGTAACGCTATACATGTGGATGAGATTATCGGTAACCAAGAGGTGGTAATGAAGCAAATGGGCACGCAACTTTCACGTGTGCCCGGCATGATTGGTGC
>JAYTHN010000438.1:0-8781 GCA_043732505.1 Methylotenera sp. | reverse complement strand
GCATCGCAAAGCTGATTGATAGCGGCACATTACGTACTACAGTCAATGAGATTAAATCGCCGATAAATGCAACTAATTTGCGCGCGGCTCATGCGCAGCTTGAATCTGGTACTACTATTGGTAAGATTGTATTATCAGGTTGGAACTAAGGTTTTATTGAATAACAAGTTTTATCGAATAAAAGACTTATTGGATAAAAAGTTAATCAAACAGTTAATTAAACCATTGGAGAAAGCTTAATGCCGCGCATCGTGAGATTTCACCAAACGGGTGGGCCAGAAGTTTTACAGATTGCAGAAGAGCAAGTCGCCGCACCTAATACGGGTGAAGTGCAAATTAAAGTGCATGTCATCGGTTTAAATCGCGCTGAATCGATGTATCGTAATGGTCAGTATTTAGAAGTACCGCAATTGCCTTCAAGAATCGGCTATGAGGCATCTGGCACTGTTGCTGCAATCGGTGAAGGCGTCACAGAATTCAAAGTGGGCGATGCCGTCAGCACGATTTCTGCATTCTCAATGAACCAATATGGCAGTTATGGTGAGCTGGTCAATATGCCTGTACATGCTGTAGTTAAGCATCCAGAAAATCTCAGTTAGATAGAGGCTTTGGCTATTTGGATGCAATTCACCACTGCGTATGGCGCTTTAGTCGAGATTGCTAATATTCAAACAGGTGAGTTCGTTATCATCACCGCCGCTTCAAGCAGTGTTGGCGTTGCTGCAATTGAAATTGCCAATATGCTAGGCGCTATTCCAATTGCAATCACACGTAAAAACGATAAGAAAGATGCGCTTATTAAACTGGGCGCTAAATATGTCATCGCCTCAGATGAACAAGACCTAGTAGCTGAAGTGCATCAAATCACAGAAGGTAAAGGGGGCGAGTCGTGTTTGACCCAGTAGCAGGGCCTACGATTAACAAGCTTGCAGAAGCCACGGCACAAGGCGGTATTATTTTTCAATACGGTGCGTTGAGTACAGATGCGACCCCATTGCCACTATTTACCATATTAAGCAAACAGCTCACCATTCGTGGCTATACGCTATTTGAGCTGGCAACTAATCCTGCACGTCTAGCTAAAGCCAAACAATTTGTGACGAATGGCTTAGCCAGTGGAAAATTGAAGCCAATCATCGCTAAAACTTTTCCGTTTGATCAAATTATAGAAGCGCATCGTTACATGGAGTCAAATCAGCAAATAGGCAAAATTGTCATTACCGTAAATTAGGTGAATACGGGTAAAATGGCTTTATGCAAATACGCCTTCTGCCTGACCAACTTATTAGCCAAATCGCCGCTGGCGAAGTAGTAGAGCGGCCAGCTTCAGTACTTAAAGAATTGCTTGAAAATAGTTTAGATGCGGGCAGTA
This sequence comes from Methylotenera sp., assembly GCA_043732505.1. Classification (GTDB taxonomy): domain Bacteria; phylum Pseudomonadota; class Gammaproteobacteria; order Burkholderiales; family Methylophilaceae; genus Methylotenera. The sequence goes on along the minus strand of JAYTHN010000438.1, from coordinate 7,409 downwards.
CCGATATATCGGTCTTGCTATTACAAGGCGGCGTTAAGCAATTGCGCGTGGCTGATAATGGTAGCGGCATTGCGCAAGCCGATTTAGCCATGGCACTCATTCGCCATGCCACCAGTAAAATCGCCACGTTAGAAGATTTAGAAGCGGTCGGCAGTTTAGGTTTTCGTGGCGAAGCGTTAGCGAGCATTGCATCTGTTTCTCGCACGCAAATTAGTAGCCGCGAACGCGATACTAAACATGCTTGGCGCATTACCTCGGATGGCAGCGATATTTCAGCGATTGAACCTGCCGCATTAGATGTGGGCACAGTGATTGAAGTGAATGATTTGTACTTCAACACCCCTGCACGACGTAAGTTTCTAAAAACCGAAGGTACTGAATTTGGTCATTGTGAAAAAACTTTTCACCGCATAGCGCTTTCTCGTCCTGATGTGGCTTTTATGTTGCAACACAATGGTAGGGCGCTTAGCCGCTTTTCGATTAGTCCGCCAGAGAAACGATTTAGCGAAGTACTAGGTGCGGAATTTGCCGCTGAATCTATCAACATAGATGAATCCGCCGCTGGTTTGCGTTTATGGGGTATTGCCGCCAAACCTACCTACAATCGCAATTGCCGCGATACGCAATATGTGTATGTAAACGGACGTTTCGTGCGCGATAAGCTCATTGCCCATGCTATCCGACAAGCTTATCAGGATGTGCTGCATCATGACCGCCATCCCGCCTATGTGTTGTTTTTGGAGCTAGATCCCAATCTTGTGGATGTAAACGTACACCCAAGTAAAACAGAAGTTAGGTTTAGAGAAGGCCAAGCGATTCATCGTTTTATATTTCACTCGCTGCATAAAGCGCTGGCTAAGCCCACAGGCGTTTCTAATGCGGTGACTGCGAGTCAAGCGAGCCATAATCCATTTGCTAATAATGACCAGACACCATACCCAACCTATCAGTCTCAAATCAACCTAGCCGCTAATCAGCCGAATTGTTTTTATCAGACGCTATTTGGCTCAAATGATAATGCTTTGAATAGCAGTGCTTCCGATGAGCGCCAGTTTGCAAGCCCAGTATGCTATGCAGAAGAGTTTGAAGCGGGTGGTGGTGCAGCGCCAGCAGATGATTTTCCGCTAGGTTTTGCCGTTGCGCAGATTCATGGAGTGTATGTGTTAGCGCAAAATAAGTTAGGTTTAGTCGTCATCGATATGCACGCGGCTCATGAGCGCATTATGTATGAACAGCTTAAAAATGCGCTAGACGGAGAAGGTAGTCATAATGCTGTGCCCATGCAGCCACTTCTAATTCCAGTAAGTTTTAATGCAGATAGATTAGAAGTTGCTATTGTGCATGAGGCGCTTGCAACAAATGATAACAGCCTGCAACAGTTAGGTTTTGACATCGCCATTCTTTCGCCCACTACGCTGGCAGTGCGAGCAGTACCTATAATGCTACGAGATGCAGATGCCGTCACTTTAGCCAGAGATGTGCTAAAAGACTTAAGAGAATACGGCGCAAGCCGAGCGCTAACAGAGCGCAGGAACGAGCTGTTAGGCACTATGGCCTGCCACGCAGCAGTGCGCGCGAATCGTATGCTCACCATCACTGAGATGAATGCATTATTGCGTGATATGGAAGCGACTGAACGCAGTGGTATTTGCAATCACGGCCGCCCTACATGGTTTCAAGTGAGCATGAGTGATTTGGATAAGATGTTTATGCGGGGTAAGTAATTGATACTCGACGAACTTCAAACAGATTTTGAAAAAGCTCAAGGGTTACAAAATATGCTGATAGCAGTCGCTACAGGTGATATTGGCGACAATAAGGATTATAAATCACTTCGCACATATTTTATTGATAACAAAAAAACAACAAGTATTGCTCCGAGCTTTATTCGTGTAATCCGAGAGTTAGATCAGTTTTGGCAGTTTATAAAATTTAAGTTTAAACATTATTCTGAGCGGAGAGAATTTATTTGGAATGAATTTTCTCCTCTTATGGATTTATTAGAAAGTAAAGATAAAAAACCATCCGATTTAACAATAGCAGATGTTTTAAAGTCGTTTGACGAAGATGGAGTCAATGTAATTTGGATAAAGGCTTTAGAAAGACGTAAGTCCGACCCTGAAGGCGCTATAACAATGGCGAGAATTTTAATGGAAAGTGTTTGTAAGCATATTTTAGATAGCTCCAACGTGGCCTATGACAGGGATAAAACGGAATTGCCTGATTTATATAAACTTACTTCAAAAGAACTCAATATTGCACCAAGACAACACACCACAGAAGTTTTCAAGCAAATTCTTGGAGGTGTTGCTTCAGTAGTTAATGGGTTAGGTGCTTTAAGAAACAGATTAGGAGATGCTCATGGAAAAGGTAAAGCACAAATACGTCCTGCTCAAAGACATGCTCAACTAGTAGTTAATCTTGCAGGAGCTACAGCATTATTTTTAATCGAGACTTGGCAGTTTAAAAATAATGCTGGTTGATAATTTACCCAAAATTATTTTCATAATGGGTCCAACCGCCAGCGGTAAAACTGGCGCTGCGGTTGACCTAATTTCAAAGCTACCCGTTGAAATCATTAGCGTAGATTCTGCCTTGGTTTATCGCGATATGAATATTGGTACAGCTAAGCCAGATGCCGAGACTTTAGTTAAAGCGCCACATCATCTGATTGATATTATTGACCCGACCAGCGCTTACTCTGCGGCGAATTTTAGAAGTGATGCGTTGCGATTAATGGCAGATATTACCGCGAGGGGCAAGATTCCGTTATTGGTTGGCGGTACCATGTTGTATTTTAAAGCCTTGCAGGGCGGTTTAAGTGGCCTGCCTGAGGCGAACCGAGAAGTCCGTGCTAGATTAGATGCAAGAGCAGCTTTGATTGGCTGGCAAGCAATGCATGAAAAGCTGGCATTGATTGATGCTACTACTGCTGAGCGTTTAGAGCCAAACGATGCACAGCGCATACAGCGTGCGCTTGAAGTGTTTGAAATCACTGGCGAGAGCATGACAGCGCTTTACGCCAAACAAACTACTGAAGCTTTGCCTTACAAATTATTAAAAATCGCACTAGTGCCTAGTGACCGTAAAGTGTTGCATGAGCGCATTGCATTTCGTTTCGACCAAATGTTACAAGCAGGTTTTGTGGATGAGGTTAAGGCCTTACAAGCTAAATATCCTGGACTTATAGCTGATTCAACTTCAATGCGCTGTGTAGGTTATCGTCAGGCTTTAGTGCATCTAGCAGGTGATTGTGATTTAGCAGAGTTACGTGGCAGAGGAATTTTTGCCACACGCCAGCTGGCAAAAAGACAGCTGACTTGGTTGCGTGGTATGGATGATATTGTGGAGTTAGATTGCTTAGATGCTGCTCTGCATGAGATAGTGTTCAACAAAGTAAGCCAATTCATGAATGATAAAAACTAATCAGTTAGGGCGCATATGACTATAAAAGCATTCGTAAAAGAGAACTTGGTGTTAGTGGTTGGTTTAAGTTTACCGCTGCTTTTAATCGTGCTTTTCTTTGTGGCAACGGTGATTCCAAAGTCAATGGCTACGCCGCCAAAGTATGAAATGCTCTTTACCGTGATGAATTACGATTATCAGAATTCGCCAGATTATTTGCTTGATTACAGGGTGAAAGATAAGCATTTAGTTTTGAAGGCAAAGAAAAATGACGATAAAAATAAAAGTAATAATTTGAATGTGCTGATGGCGTATGACGCAAACACAGATACTTTGCGCGAAATTACTGTAGATGCGGCTAAAGCGGCAGGTGCGGCGAAAGATAATGAGGCATTAGTAGACGAAACAAAAGGCTATTAGATGAATCAATCGATTATTTTGCCAGATGGATATAAGCTGGAAGAACCAAATTATGGTGGCGGTGGCTTAATGGGCGGCTTGTTTGGCGGCGAACATAGTAATAATAAATATCGTATTAAAAAGGGTAATGTCGCTTATAAATTACCAGACGTTGAGCAAGCATATTACTACAACCAAGTTAAATTTATCGGCTGGGTGATTAAAAAATAAGGGGCAGTATCATGTTGCAGAAAGAAAATGCTTTGCAAGACATTGTGCTACTGGCTAAGAGCCACAATGTCACGCTGGATGAAATTGCCAGCGCCCTCACAAATAGCCAAGCGCAAGTAGCACAACAATCCTCTGGCATTTTATCCAAACTATTTGGCTACATAGGCGGGATTTTGTTTTTGCTGGTATTGGCTTTTTCATTTCAATGTACTGGGCAGATTTTGGCTCTGCCGCACGTGTCACCACCACGCCAGGTATAGGCTTCGTCGCATTTATCATGGCGATGATGTGTTTAACAGATAAAAAATACGAGCGTGCAGCAACGCCATTATTTTTAATGGCAGCAATTTTACAACCAACAGGTATTTTAGTAATGTTACAAGAATACTCATTTGGCGGAGATCCGCGAATTGGCTTAATTTTTATGGCAATTTACATGCTGATTCAGCAGGGCGCCACTTTTATAGCAAAAGGTCGCACGGTATTAGCTTTTAGCGCAATTTTATTTGGCTGCATTTTCTTTGACAATTTGTTTGATGTTTGGGATATGAATGAAAACTGATTGGCGTAGTGATTGGTATTTCACTTTTATGTATTTCATACGCATTTAATCAATCACGGCATTTGGCCATAGCGCCATTTTGGTATTTTGTAGGGGCGATGATTCTCATGTGGTCAGTGTTTGAAGCGGTTGAAAGCACGCCATTTGAATTGATTTACTTAGGGCTTTCTGCGTTCATGGTGTTTTTGAGCACCTATGTGCACAGTAGAACTTTGTTATTGGTCGGCATGTTATCTATGCTTATTTACATTGGCTACTACACGGCTAAACACTTCGCTAATACGGTAGGTTGGCCCATTGCATTAGTGATGATAGGTATAGCGTTAATAGCACTTAGTTCTTTGGCCGTTAAACTAAATAATAAATACATAAAATCAAGTAATTAAGAAATTTAATTAATGTAATTTATAGTATGTAATTATCAAACAATAAGTTAGATATTTTTGATGCGATTTGCTGCCTCAACGCATTCTTCCAAGCTTGCAACTAGTGCCAAGCGCACAAAATTCTGCCCTGGGTTTATGCCATGCGCTTCGCGCGCTAAATAGCTGCCAGGTAGGATAGTTACATTGAAATCTCGGAAGAGGTTCAAGGCAAACGCTGTGTCTGGAATACTAGTTTTAGCCCATAAGTAAAATGCAGCATCTGGCATTTCAACGCCCAGAGCGCCGCTCATTAAAGGCGTGAAGGTATTAAATTTCTCAGCATACAATCTGCGGTTTTCAATCACGTGTGTTTCATCGCTCCAAGCGGCTAAGCTGGCGGCTTGTACGGCAGGATTCATCGCGCAGCCATGGTATGTGCGGTACAGCGTAAATTTTTCAATAATCTTTTCATCGCCTGCAACAAAGCCTGAGCGCATGCCTGGCACGTTTGAGCGTTTTGAAAGTGAGCTGAAAATAACTAAGTTCTTATAATCTCTACCTAATTGATTCGCGGCCTGCAATGCACCTAATGGCGGCGTTGCTTCATCAAAGTAAATCTCTGAGTAGCATTCGTCTGCAGCGATGACAAAGCCATATTTATCTGATAGCTCAAAAATGGTTTTCCACTGCGATAAAGTCATCACCTTACCAGAAGGGTTGCCAGGGCTGCATACATAGGCTAATTGTGTCCGTTTTAACACTTCTACTGGCACATTCTCAAAATTCATCGCATGATGATTCTCAGGCGTGGTATTTAAAAAGTAAGGCTCGGCACCCGCTAAAAAGGCTGCACCTTCGTAGATTTGATAAAACGGGTTAGGTGAGATAATCACTGGCTTTGATTTTGTATTGTCAATAATGACTTGCGCAAAGGCAAACAAAGCTTCTCTTGTACCAGTGACAGGCAAAATAGCCTTTTCTGGATTTAATGCTGGAATATTGTAACGACGTGAAATCCAACTAGAAATCGCCTCACGCAGCGCCAAACTACCCAAGGTGGTAGGGTAAGTAGCCAAACCTGCTAAGTTATCGACCAGCGCGTCTTTAATTAGCTGTGGTGTGGCGTGTTTAGGCTCACCAATCGATAGGTTAATGGCAGAATAGCCTGGGTTAGGTGTTATGCCTTTAAATAAATCGCGCAAGCGTTGAAAAGGGTAATGTTGCAGTAAATTTAAATTTGGATTCATAGTCAATATTGTAAACTAGACGCTCTAGTATCAGTAATTTTAAGCCGCAAAAAAAAGTTGCAGGCTATATAAATAATAACGAGAAGAGTTGAGAATAAAATGCATGTAAATGACCCAAAACCACCAGCCAGTAACATACTGCTTAATAACAGTAGTCTTTTGTTAGCTGCGGTATGCTGGGGCGTTGTTTGGTATCCGTACCGCATTATGGCGGATGCTGGGGTTGCAGCAGTAGCGGCGAGTTTTTATAGTTATTTAACGGTGCTGATTTTAGCGGGTATTGTCTGTTTAAAGCATTGGCGCGGCATTTTTAAATTGCCGTTGAGCATTTTTTGGCTATGCTTGACTGCAGGATGGACTAACCTTTCCTATGTACTTGCTGTAATAGATGGCGAGGTGATGCGTGTGATGTTGCTTTTTTATCTATCGCCATTATGGACATTAATACTCGCGCATTTTTGGCTTAAAGAGAACATAGATAAACGCCGTTTAATGATTATGGCGTTATCGCTAACAGGTGCATTTATTATGCTCTCTGACTTAACAGGCAAAACCAGCCCTTTGCCGCTACCTAGAAACACTGCAGAGTGGTTTGCATTATCATCGGGCATTACGTTTGCTATCAGCAATGTGATTACTAGAAAATCTACTAACTTAAGCATACGCAGTAAATCCTTTGCGGTATGGGTGGGAGTATTATTAATGTCGATTTTAGCCATGCTGTTTGTAAAGGAAACGATTCCTACACCAAGCTTTTTTAGCTTAAATGATGGCTTGGTAATATTGGCGATTGCTCTTTCACTAATTGCAGCCACATTGCTAACCCAATACGGAATCACACAAATGCCAGCTACACGCGCTTCCGTATTGTTTTTGTTTGAGTTAGTAGTCGCTGCGATTAGCTCTTATTTTCTAGCACATGAAACTATGGAAATAAACGAATTGATAGGCGGTAGTTTAATCGTAGCCGCCTCGATATTTGCAGCATTTAATCATAATGATTAGAAACTGTGTAGCTTAGCTAAAGCTTGAATTGCGGCTACCTTCTGCCGCAAAACGTATTTTTAAAGATAAGTCATTACGTGAATCTGCATTAGCCAATGCATTTTCTTCATCAATTTTTCCATTTGAATGTAAGCTGAATAATGACTGATCAAACGTGAGCATGCCAATATCATTGCTATCAGCCATAATTTCTTT
>JAYTHN010000437.1:0-2634 GCA_043732505.1 Methylotenera sp. | reverse complement strand
AGGTAAAAAAATTCCATTTATAAAAGCCGATGTGCGTGATAAAGAAGCGCTACGAGTTATATTCAGAGATTATGCGATTACTGCGGTGATTCATTTTGCAGGGCTTAAAGCTGTGGGTGAGTCCACTGAAATGCCACAACTTTATTATGACAATAATGTGGTGGGTAGCTTAAATTTATTTGAGGTGATGCGTGAATCTAACGTTAGAAATATTGTATTTAGCTCTTCAGCCACTGTGTATGGTGACCCAGCATCAGTGCCAATTCAAGAAAACTTTCCATTGAGTGCAACTAATCCATATGGCCGTACTAAGTTGATGGTTGAAGATATCTTGCGAGATTTACATGTTGCAGATAAAAACTGGCGTGTAGCATTGCTAAGATATTTTAATCCTATAGGTGCGCACAGCAGTGGGTTAATTGGCGAAGATCCTAACGGCATTCCTAATAATTTATTGCCTTATGTTGCGCAAGTGGCGGTGGGGCGATTAGCGAAGTTGTGTATTTTTGGCAACGATTACGCGACGCATGATGGTACTGGTGTTCGAGATTATATTCATGTGATGGATTTAGCTGATGGTCATGTAGCAGCGTTAAATTATCTTATTGAAAATGAAGCTTTGCTTACTTTAAACTTAGGTACTGGCATTGGTTACAGTGTTTTGGATGTTGTGAATGCATTTTCTAAAGTAAGCGGTAAAGACATTCCTTATGAGTTTTTAGCCAGACGAAAAGGTGATGTCGCGATTAATTATGCTGATGCAACAGAAGCAAAATGCCGACTAAACTGGGTTGCCACTAGAAATTTAGAAGAAATGTGTGCAGATACTTGGAAATGGCAATCAAATAATCCCAATGGGTTCAATCAAATGGGCGTTTAACGGGTTCTAATTTTAAGCCCATTATCATGCACTTTAAATTAGAACCAGTTAAACAATTAAAGTGTTTATGTAACATCTTGTCAAAATCCATACTTTTCTCAAAACTTGATATTTTTTAAGTGTAGTAAACGGAGTGATATTTTGTTATAAACACCTCACTGATTAAACGGTTCTTCTACGAGGTGGCTCACACACTCACTACACGCATCCTGTCAATTTTCTCGATAACCGCTTGATAGAGATCATGATCGGAATCGGAGTTATTACGGTCTGGATGGTGGGCACTACGAATCTTTTTCAGTATAGTCAGATCGTCTGGGAGGTCATGTACCTTGGTCACCCGATCACCGTTTTTGACCATCAAGCGTTGAAGTTCAGCCTCTGCGTCTTCGCGCATGTCATATAACTTCTTGCTGCCAAGACGCCAACTATCTTGGTTTTTTCGTGGAGATAGCTTTTCCTTGCCGTCAAACCAGACCCATTTTCCAGTATCACTATCTTGTTCAAAGTAGATGGTAGTGATAGTGTAGGTGCGAACTGGCGGCTCGATTTCCATGGCTAGTAGATTAATGACCTTGCCGACATTCTCCACCATTACCAAATAATACGCGCCTGCCTCATGCGGGCAGAACGCACTGCTGTGCCTTGGTTCAGGTTTGCTGTCGATACTTGATGAATTCATTTCAGCCATGCGGCTTAGTGCTCTGCGTTGTGCGTTTGTCACTGGTATTGCTCCTTAAATTAGTTGAAACCCACTGGGATCAGCACTCGCTGAAGGGGTCATGTCTTGTGTGAGCTCATCATAGCCGGCAAGCTGGGATTTATGAGCTCAAAAAAAGGCCATCTCAAACGATGGCCTGATTGCCTACTATGTCTGGCTCGCCGTGTAGGCTTAAAATCTTCGACCTGCTAATTAACGGTCTTATCTCTAACCGCACTACTAGTGAGGCTATTAATTAAATACATTACATCATTATACTGTACCAAATTGAATAGTCAGCTTAATTGCGCCAAGAGACTGAATAACCAAATGATTAACCAAAGCATTGTTCAGATAGTTGGTGTTATGTTACTGATTTAGTTCTGTGGCCACTGATCACACTTAAAGACGTGGTTGAAAAAACGATCACTTCAGATCCTGAAGTGCAATCTCGATAGCATAAATTTTTAGAGTCAGGCTATGATCAAGACGTTGATCACGGTGGCTTTCTACCTAAGGCTGATATTGTATCTACTTACAGAAATCAAGAGAACATAGATACAGTTCGCGGTAATGCAGCTATTCCACACATGAACAATGAGCTGGTGATAAATCAAATGATATTTGATGGATTCGCAACTAGCAATGAAGTTAAGTGTTTGGGCCATGCAAATCGCACGCGATATTATGAATTACAAAGTACAATGCACGATACCATGCTTGAATTTATGAAAGCATATATTGATGTTTTACGTTATCGCGATTTGGTCCAATACGCCAAAGATAACTCTGTTATACATAAGCAGTTGTTTGATTGCATTCAAGAACGAATTACTGCTGGCGTTGCTCGAAAAGTTGACTTAGAGCAAGCGACTGGTCATTTAGCATTAGCTGAAGCGAATCTACTTACCGAAACTACAAATTTACATGATGTGATAGCGCGTTTACAACGCCTCTAAGATGAATTGCCACCCGAAACATTGGAGGCCCCAGTTTTTTTAATGCAGGCGTTGGGTCTAACTCTGCTGATGCATTAAAAGTTGCTTGTACGCAA
>JAYTHN010000436.1:0-2634 GCA_043732505.1 Methylotenera sp. | reverse complement strand
ATTAAATGGGACATTTTAAATGTGCGTCAACATGCCAATACTAAAAAGTTAGCTGCGAACCAAGTTCCACTACACGATTTGGCGGTAAGTGAAATTGGTTGGTAATAGATTCCGCGGTCCTGAATAATCCAATAAATATTTTTTTACGCCATAAAGACAATCCCGTATTTTTACTTGGAATAAGGATCTCTTTACCAATGAAGAACGATGTATCAATCGCATCTAATTGTAAGTCTTCATCATTACAAACATCTAGGTCTCGTGGCAAGTTTGTTTCATCTTTAAAGCCGTAATTTACAATTACTTTGTAAAAATTATGCGGCAGAACTTCAACTTTTATACGATCAGCCATCGAAACATGTGGCACATCTAGAAATCTCACGGTTAGTAGGACAATTTTCTCATGCAGCACTTTGTTATGTTTTAAATTATGTAATAAGGCAGGAGGCACACCATCTAGATTTGATGTCAGAAATATTGCTGTACCTGGAACTCGCGCTGGTGGATAAGCATTCACAGAGTTAATAAATGGTATGAGTACCATTGAGTCTACTTTAAGGCGTTCAAAGAGAAGATTTCTACCAGATTTCCAAGTAATCATTAAGGTAAAAAATACACCGCCGATTGCCAATGGTACCCAGCCACCATCTGGAATTTTAATTAAATTAGCTAAAAAAAATACACCATCTATAACTAAGAATATTGCTACTAATAAGCCTGTACGTATCTTGCTCCAACCCCAAATATTATGAAATACTATCCCAGCAAGTAAAGATGTTGCCACCATATTACCCGTCACCGCAATGCCGTAGGCGGCTCCTAACTTGGCAGACGATCCAAAACCTACTACTAAGGCCATTACTGCAAGCATTAAACCCCAATTGATGCGAGGCATGTAAATTTGCCCTTCTTGGCTCGCAGAAGTATGCTCAACATGCATGCGAGGTAAGTAACCTAACTGCAATGCTTGTCGCGAAAGTGAAAATGCACCAGTAATTACTGCTTGTGAGGCAATGACAGTAGCGATAGTTGCTAAAAATATAAGGGGGTAAAGCATCCAGTCAGGGGCAAGTAGATAGAAAGGATTTTTGGCAGCAGCATTGTTGCTTAATATCAATGCACCTTGACCAAAATAGTTAAGAATTAGGGTTGGTAGTACAAGGCCATACCAAGCTAATCTAATTGGAAAGCCACCGAAGTGTCCCATGTCAGCATAAAGCGCCTCTGCCCCAGTTACACACAGAACGACACCACCCAAAGCCATGAATGCCAACCAAGGAGCATTCGTAAAAAAATGAATGGCATAAATTGGATTAAGCGCATGTAAAATAGCTGTATTTCCAAGAATCCCATGAACTCCAAGTACGCCTAACGTAGCAAACCACAGTACCATTATTGGCCCAAAAAAAACACCAACTAGATTGGTGCCTTTATATTGAGTTAGAAATAGAGCAAGTAATACTCCTAATGAAATTGGCAGTACCAGTGGAGTTAGTGCTGGCGCAGCAAGCTCTAAGCCCTCTACAGCAGAAAGTACTGAAATCGCTGGTGTAATCATGCCGTCAGCAAAAAACATACACGCACCTAAAATGCCAATAAAAGCTACTATTCTCTGTTTTTTTTCACTACTAACTGTATTTTTTGTTAGTGCTAGTAACGCCATTATGCCGCCTTCACCACGGTTATCAGCTTGCATAATAAAGGCAATATATTTAACTGAGGTCACCATAATTAGTGTCCAGAATATGAGAGACAATATCCCAAATATATTGGCTTGAGTAAGTTGACCAAAATGACTATCTGCCGAGAAAATTGTTTGCAGCGTATATAAAGGACTAGTACCAATGTCACCAAATACTACGCCAAGAGCGGCCAATGTAAGTGCTGAAATCTGAGCTTTGGAATTAGACGATTGATTCATAATCTATACTTACGAAGATAATTAAGCAAGAATTATGCTACAACTGATTATCTTATTGTAAGAATATTCACTACTAATTTTGAATAATTGAGGAAAAACAGTCCAAAAGGAGTAATTTATAAAGTCTGAATATAATTTTATAACAAAACCACTATAACTTTATCAAAATAATATTCCAGTACTTAGAGTCGCTCAGTATCCACAGGACAATTCAACGATAAATTAATTACACAGATATATTTTTTATAAATTGTTTTAAACATAAATTATCTTATTTTAAATAATCAAAAAACCTTAAGTATTTTGATATTTTTCAATATAGATCTATAAAAATATCGACCTAGGTAGACAACTTCATAGATCTATAAAAATATCGACCTAGGTAGACAACTTCATTATTTGATTTGTTTATTTTGGAGTCGACCATTGTGGAAAGAAAAGCAGAGCACGATATTGCTCGAAAATAAATGTTATTAATTCACGCAAAAGAGCATGGAAACATATCTAAAAGATTGCGAGAAACGTTCTACACATGTTGACGTGCTTATAAGTCAAGCGGTAACGACGCACTCACTAACAATAAGTCTTGCCTTGAGAATCATAAACTTCGAATACTGAGTCAGGCCCGATTTAGTAGCAGGGCAAGATTGGTTACTATGCGGCATTTTTCTCTGTATTTTGCAGGTAAGTTTTGGCAAATTCTGCCGGAATTT
>JAYTHN010000435.1:0-2637 GCA_043732505.1 Methylotenera sp. | reverse complement strand
CATCTCGCGTATTTTTACTTAATAATTGCGCCGCCCACCAAAATGTTTTGCCATGCTGTGCCATTAACTCTTGCACAGACATAGTTTGTTTAAAAACCTTATTAGGAACTGGCATATTCATATGGTGTTATTTTTTTCTGTCATTGATGATAGTTATTTAGCTAAAATTAATTTCAAGTAAGTTATATATGTAGGAACTGATGTTTATTAGATAGCGCTTGGCAACATGCTATCTACCACCTTTGCAGAACAGAGCACGCCAGGCAACCCTGCACCAGGATGCGTGCCAGCGCCAACAATATATAAATTTTTAATTTTTTCAGATTTGTTATGAAATCTAAACCAAGCTGACTGCCTAAAAATAGGCGCAATCGAAAAGCCAGCACCGTAGCTACTCAAATAATTTTCTTTAAAATCTTCTGGCGTCATATAAAAGTCTTCAACAATATGTTTTTTTAGGTCAGGCAATATTGTTTGATCTAGTGCCTCAATGATTTTATTTTTTAATTGTTCGCCTTCATTTTTCCAGTTCACGTTTCCTTGCAAATTAGGGACTGGGCAAAGCACATAAAAGCTATCACATCCATCTGGTGCAAAGCTACTATCAGTGGCTGTAGGCCGGTGTAGGTATAGCGAAAAATCTTCTGATAATATTTTTTTATCAAAAATATTATGTAGTAACTCTTTATAGGTTTTGCCTAACCAAATGGTGTGATGCGCAACATCATTGTATTTTTTTGTACTGCCAAAATACACCACAAATAAACCCATAGAATAATGCGCTACTTTTAATTTTAATTTAGCTGCAATTGGAACTTCATTTTGGTCGATCATTTGTGTGTATAAGTAGGTAGGGTCTGCATTAGAGACAATTAAATCTACACGCTGGCTAGACCCATCGGACAATAGTACTTTTTTTGCAATCCCTTTTTCAACCACTACTTTTGTCACAGTAGTATTTAATAAAATTGTAATATTATTTCTTTTCATTAAGTCTGACAGTGCACCCACAATTGCTCCGGTGCCGCCCATGGCAAAAAATACGCCGTAAGCTCTTTCTAAATAATGAATGAGGCCATAAATACTAGTAGTAGAAAAAGGATTGCCACCCACCAATAAGGGCTGAATTGAAAATGCTTGTCTAAGCTTTTCATGGCTTAAATAGCTACAAACCATCCCCCAAACTGTTTGGTAGCTTTTAAGTGCGATTAGCTTGGGTATTAGCGAAAACATTTTAAAAAAACTGTTAAATGAGGCGCTAGATAGCTGTACAAAAGCAATGTTAAATATTTTTTGCGAATGATTAAGTAACTTGGCGTAACCAGAGACATCTTTGGGTGAAATTTTTGCTATTTCAGCCAATGTTTCATTAAGTGAACCGCCATAATCAAAAGTAGTTTTGTCTGCAAAATAAAAGCGGTACCAAGGTGTTAGTGGCACTAGTTTGATGTGGTCTTCCAACTTCTCGTTAAATAAAGCGAACAATTCTTCAAATAAAAACGGTGCGGTAATCACTGTTGGTCCAGCGTCATGTTTATAGCCATTTTTAATAAACACTTGCCCTCTACCACCAAGCATTGGCGCTCTATCTACCAGAGTTACTTGATAATTTTTGGCTTTAAGTCGCAGTGCAACAGCAATACCACCAAAACCACCGCCAATGACGAGTGCATGCTTCATTAATAGAGTGCTTTAGTTATAGTTGTATTGTTTTAATATTAATTAATATTTTTAGTTTGTTTTTAAGTAATGCAGTTAAGCTAAGCAAAAAAGATCCCGAACCATTTGGTAGCTGCTGTGCATGGCTTATGGCTTGGTCTAAATGACTGTTACACATAAGCGCGGCTTTGTGCAGCGAATTACTGTAACCTAAATCTTTGAGTACAAAATATATATTAGTGGATTGGGCCGCGTTTTCATCACTAGCGTCCTTTTCAATATCTTCTAAGTCATCAATTATTTGATAGCCAACTGCTAAATTCGAGCTGGCCTTTCTGGCTATTTCCAACCATTCAATATGATCAGATGCAATCAAAGCTAACTCTATTGGTAAGCTTAATAATGCGCCAGATTTTTTTTCTGCTATTTGCGCATATTCCTCAGTTGATATTTTTTGATTATGTTTATAAGCGATATCGCCAGATTGACCTTCAATAGCAGACCTTGTTTGTCTATTGATTGTTGTAATTAGTTTTGGTAATAACTTTGGATTACTGTAATTAACCAAAATACCGTAAGCAGTGGATAATAATAAATCGCCTGCACAGATGGCGATATCTACGCCAAATTTCTTCCAAACCGATGCATAACCTCGGCGCGTTTCATCCTTATCTTGAATGTCATCATGAATGAGTGATGCGTTGTGGAGTAGTTCAGATACAACTGCCAATACAAGCATATCGTCATAATGAACATTTAGTTGCATACACGCGTGTAAGCAAAGTTTTGCTCTTACTTTTTGACCTGGTGTTGTAAAGTGATATTCAACGGCTTCAATGCAAGCATTTGCGTTTTGTGCTGAATGTTGTCCTGAAATTGGTGTTGATGTTTTATCTTGCCCTGTTGCGGCTTTTAATATTAAACAATCAACCTGATGCATAACAGCATCCACAGAGCATGATGCGTAAACATTTATGG
>JAYTHN010000434.1:0-8841 GCA_043732505.1 Methylotenera sp. | reverse complement strand
GGTTAGGTAGTTTAGTTAGGCTATCGTGCGTAGCACGCTCACGTTGAATATAACGCTCTCTATCCAACTCTTTTTCACGTAAAAATAATGCGCGCCCTCGCTTCTCAGCGACATAGCTAGAAAAAACAGAAATCCCAAACGCAGAAAATAAAATGAATAAATAACTTATTGCTGCGTTATATGAAAAGGTAAATATCGTCAAGAAAGAGATGACTGAGGCAACTACGATTAATAGCGAACTAATAAAAAGATAAGTAAAGCTCAGTACATAAAAAGCATGTGCCCAGAAAAATAATAATAATAATCCAGAGTAATAATACGAAAAAATACTTTGATCGATTAGTGTCATTTTTAACAATAAATCGCTACCGGACAAAACTAGTATGAACGCTAGCATTTGTTGATGATACTTTTTGAATATTCGAAAAAAAGTCAGCCCAAATATCATGAGTATCATCATAGTGGCAGAAATTCTAATTAACGTGATCTTAGCCATCATTTCTTTCGGAATCAAAAGAAAATCTAAGATGCCGTACATCTCATACATCATGGCACCCAACAATAAGGCTAATCTAGATTGAAGTAGTATTTGTGGGAAACTATGCCTTTGATAGTGTGCTTCTAATCGCAAATTATTAAATTTGAGTGAAAATTTATTCCATAACGTATTATTTAATATAGATTCACTTAACGGCATAGCACCCTAAAATTTAACTATTAATTACTTCAATTTGCTACATTAATGCTACAGGGTAAGATCCCAATAATTTCAAAAATGATGCGCGACTTTCAAGTTCTTTTAACGCTGCCGCCACTTTTGGTTCTTGATAATGCCCTTCTATATCAATAAAAAACATGTATTCCCACATGCCAATTTTAGAAGGCCTTGATTCTAACTTAGTCAGACTTACGCCATGTTTTGCTAATGGCTCTAATAACGCTAATACTGCACCTGGTGCATTCTTTGTACCCATCAATAATGAAGTTTTATCTTTACCAGATACCGCCACATCATGTTGAGATAGCACTAAGAAGCGCGTAGTATTTTTAGGATCATCTTCGATATTTTCAGCAAGGATATTTAGTCCAAAAAGCTCTGCAGCACGCTTGCTTGCTATTGCAGCTGACCCTTGTGTAAGGGTGGAAATTTTAGAAGCTTCAGCGTTACTCACCACCGATTGACGTTCTGTATTTTGTAAACTCTTGTTAAGCCATTCGTGACATTGCGCGAGTGATTGGGAGTGAGAATATACCTTTTTAATTTGCGTAATATCATCATGCTTTGATAGCAAATTATGATGCACCGCCAACTCAATTTCACCACAGATTTTCAAACTGGTTTGCATCAATAAATCTAAGGTGCGCCCTACTGCGCCCTCAGTAGAGTTTTCAACAGGCACGACACCATAATTGGCTTGCCCAGTCTCTACTTGACGAAAGACTTCATCAATCGAGCTACATTGTATGGGTGCAGATAAGCCACCGAATTGTTTATTAGCAGCCTCTTCGCTAAATGTACCTAATGGTCCCAAGAATGCGACTGATAGCTCTTTTTCGAGTGCACGACAATTGGACATGATACTACGGAAAATATTAGTGACCGCATCGGCAGATAGTGGACCTTGGTTAAGCGCAGCTAAACGTCTTAATACTTGTGCTTCGCGTTCTGGCCGATAAATGACACCATCATCTTTTAACGAACCAATCTCCCGCGCAAGTTGCGCACGAAGGCTCACCATTTGCAACATTTCATTGTCTAGTGCATCAATGCTATCACGACATGCTTTTAATTTATCTGCGTTATTATTTTCGCTCATGATGCAGAATATTTACTTTCAAAATCTTTCATGTATGAAACCAATGCCTGCACACCTTCAATAGGCATCGCATTGTAAGTTGAAGCGCGCATGCCACCAACCATACGATGACCTTTAAGTTGCAGTAAGCCTTGCACTTCAGCACCTTTCAAAAAGACCTCATTCAAACTTTCGTCTTGTAAGAAAAAAGGAATATTCATTCGTGAACGGTTGTTGATGGCAATATTATTGCTGTAAAAATCGGTGCTATCAATATAGTCGTACAACAACTTTGCTTTGGCGATATTTTTCTGCTCAATTGCCGGCACACCACCCTGCGCAAGTAGCCATTCAAACACTAAGCCAGCAATATAAATACCATAAGTTGGTGGCGTATTAATCATAGATTGATTATCAGCCTGTATTTTCCAGTTAAATACCGCTGGAGTAAGGTTAGAAGCGCGGTCTAGTAAGTCTTCCCGCACGATGACGATACATAAGCCTGCTGGGCCTATATTTTTTTGTGCACCACCATAAATCACTCCATATCGACTCACATCTATAGGGCGCGAAAGTATATGTGATGACATATCCGCCACAATCGGCACATCACCTGCATCTGGGATACCATCAAACTCAACACCATTAATGGTTTCATTTGTACAAATATGCAAATAGGCAGCTTGCTTATTGAGTTTCCAACTAGAAAAATCTGGTACATGGTTGAATTTATCGGCTTCACTACTAGCAACGATATTTATTTTTCCATAAGCATTACCATCTTCAACACTACGTTTTGACCAAGCGCCCGTGATTACATAATCGGCTTCTCCGCCATTAAGCAAATTCATCGGAATAATTGCATTCTCCGCAATCGCACCGCCTTGCAAAAACAACACTTTATAATTGCTGGGGATATTTAATAAAGTGCGTAAATCAGCTTCCGTTTTTTGCAAAATGCTAGTGAACTCTTTACCACGATGCGACATTTCCATCACGCTCATACCAGATCTGTGCCAATCAAGCATTTCAGCTTGTGCACGTTCAAGCACTGACTTAGGCAACACTGCAGGGCCTGCAGAAAAATTATAAATTTGTGTCATACAATTATTCTAATCATTCTATCTATTTTGCTGAAGCGATGTTGGGCTAACCTACTAAGCAACAATTTCCGCGTCTGGATCGTCAGTTTCAACGATTTTTTCTAGTCCTGAAAGCTTTTCACCCTCGCCCAAATTAATTAAAGTGACGCCCTGTGTTGCTCGACCGAGTTCACGAATTTCTTTAACGCGTGTACGAATCAACACACCGCCAGTGGTAATCAACATAATCTCATCGTCATCATTCACCAACTTGGCAGCCACTACCAAGCCATTGCGCTCACTGGTAGCAATCGCTTTAACGCCTTGTGTACCACGGCCAGAATGACGGAAATCTGCCAACTGTGTTCGTTTACCATAGCCATTTTCAGTGGCCACTAATACAGTTTGTTTATCATCATCGGCAATCAATAATGACAATACTTGCTGTTTAGCTTGTAGCTTCATGCCGCGGACACCTCGGGTATTTCTACCCATGCCACGCACATCTTCTTCATCGAACCAAACTGCTTTACCGCCATTAGAAATCAATACGATATCATTAACGCCATTAGTGATTTCAGCACCAATCAAATAATCATTATCATCTAAATTAATCGCTATAATGCCTGATTTACGTGGGTTAGCAAACTCTACTAGTGCAGTTTTCTTCACTGTACCGAGGGCAGTCGCCATGAATATATAGTGATTTTCGTCAAACTCTTTCACTGAAAGAATCGCGTTAATCTTTTCGCCCTCTTCAAGCGGGAATAGATTCACAATTGGTTTGCCACGACCAATGCGGCTACCTTGTGGAACTTCGTATACTTTCAACCAGTAAACACGACCACGACTTGAGAAACATAGAATGTAATCGTGCGTATTCGCTACGAACATTTTGTCGATAAAATCATCTTCTTTAGTCGGCGCAGCTTGTTTGCCACGACCACCACGACGTTGCGCACGGTATTCATCTAATGGCTGTGATTTCACATAACCAGTGTGTGATAGGGTGACCACTACGTCTTGCGGCGTGATGAAGTCTTCTAGTGATAAATCTTGCGCATTCACCACAATTTCACTACGACGCATATCGCCGAACTGTTTTCTAATTTCAGTGAGTTCATCAGTAATCATAGTCGTCACACGTGCTGGAGTCGCAAGTACATTGAGCAAATCAGCAATAATATCCATGACTTCTTTATATTCGCTCACTACTTTATCTTGCTCTAAGCCAGTTAAGCGCTGTAGGCGCATTTGCAGAATTTCTTGCGCTTGAATATCGCTTAATTTATAGCCTTTTGGGGTTAAGCCAAAGTCAATAGATAAGCCTTCAGGACGCGAAGCTTCCATTGCCGCACGTTTGAGCATTTCCTCAACCACGGGCGAACTCCACACTTTTGCCATTAAATCAATTTTCGCTTCTGGTGGCGTTGGTGCTGCTTTAATCAGTGCAATCATCTCATCTACATTGGCAAGCGCGACTGCAAGACCTTCTAAAATATGACCCCGCGCCCTTGCTTTTTTCAACTCAAATACAGTGCGGCGTGTAATGACTTCACGGCGATGACGTAAAAACGCCTCAAGCATTTGTTTAAGGTTGAGTAAACGTGGCTGACCATCCAACAAGGCCACCATATTCATACCGAACGTATCTTGTAACTGCGTTTGTTTGTATAGATTGTTGAGAACTACTTCAGCGATTTCACCGCGTTTAAGTTCAATCACTACGCGCATACCAGATTTATCTGATTCATCACGCAAGTCAGAAATACCCTCAATTTTCTTCTCGTTAACTAACTCAGCGATTTTCTCAACGAAGGTTTTTTTGTTAACTTGGTACGGTAACTCATCAACGATTAACGCTTGACGTCCACCACGCTCTAAATCTTCAACATGAGTACGTCCGCGCATCACCACACGGCCACGGCCTGTGCGATAGCCTTCTTTTACGCCAACAGTTCCGTAAATAATACCAGCAGTTGGAAAGTCAGGTGCTGGAACCAATTCAATCAGTTCTTCAATGCCAGTTTCAGGGTCTTTAAGTAATGCAAAACAAGCACCTAGCACTTCGTTTAAGTTGTGTGGCGGAATATTAGTCGCCATACCCACGGCAATACCAGAACTACCATTAATGAGTAAATTTGGAATACGAGCCGGCATGATGAGTGGCTCATGCTCACTACCGTCATAGTTAGGACCAAAATCTACTGTTTCTTTATCAATATCGGCTAATAACTCATGTGCGATTTTTGACATACGGATTTCGGTATAACGCATCGCCGCCGCATTGTCACCATCGACAGAACCAAAGTTACCTTGCCCATCTACTAACATATAACGCAAACTAAAATCTTGCGCCATCCGAACAATGGTGTCATATACAGCTGTATCACCATGCGGATGGTATTTACCAATCACATCGCCAACGATGCGTGCAGATTTTTTATAGGGCTTGTTGTAGTCATTGCTTAGCTCATGCATCGCAAACAAAACACGGCGATGTACTGGCTTTAAACCATCGCGTACATCTGGTAATGCGCGGCCGACAATTACGCTCATTGCATAATCAAGATACGATCTACGCATCTCATCTTCTAAACTAATTGGTAGGGTTTCTTTAGCGAATTGATCCATGTGTAGACTGACTTATAGTAGTTTTTATGTGTTATAAATTTTAACATGATTAGCATGCTAATTAGTAGTTTTAAGCTTGAGTTAACAAGCTAAAGCTGGCTTGTTAACTGCTGATTAAAACCTTAAATCAAATTGCTTAAATTTACTTTAGCTAGTTAAAGATTCCAAGTCAGCTTTAAGATCTTCAATATGCTCTAAACCCACTGCGATTCTGATTAAGCTATCAGTAATACCAGCTGCTGCTCTCGCTTCAGCCGAAACTCTACTATGTGTAGTACTTGCAGGATGTGTGATGGTGCTTTTAGCATCCCCTAAGTTCGCAGTAATTGAAATCATCTGTGTCGCATCAATTAAAGCCCATGCAGCCTCTTGTTGAGTTTGACCAGCTTTTGGTTTCACTTCAAAACTAACAATGCCGCCGCCATTAGTTTGCTGGCGCATCGCAAGCGCATGTTGAGGATGCGATACTAAGCTAGGATAATGTACACGAGCCACTAGTGGTTGCGTTTCGAGCCAAATAGCCAAAGCTAATGCATTTTTCGCATGGGCCTCCATACGTACAAAAAGCGTCTCCATGCCCTTTAAAAACACCCAAGCATTAAATGCACTCATGGTAACGCCAGCTGTTCGCAAAAATGCATACACTGGCTCCATAAGTGCTTTAGTGCCTAACACTGCCCCACCTAAACATCTTCCTTGACCATCAATGTACTTAGTGGCTGAGTGAATAATAATGTCGGCACCTAACACCAAAGGCTTTTGAATAGCAGGTGTGCAAAAACAATTATCTACCACCAAATACGCACCCGAATGATGTGCAATGTCAGCAAGCACTTGAATATCACATATTTCAGTCAGTGGGTTTGATGGTGTTTCTACAAAAAACAATTTAGTTTTTGGTGTTACAGCAGCTTGCCACTCTTTTGGATTAGTCAGTGATACAAACGTCACATCCAAGCCCCATCGCTTTAAAATGTTACCAAATAATTGCACGCTAGTGCCAAAAATACTGCGTGAAGCCACCACATGGTCACCCGCGCTACATAAACCCATGACGCAAGCTAAAATTGCTGACATTCCACTAGAGGTTGCCACGCATTGCTCTGCACCTTCTAAAGCGGCCAATTTATTCTGAAACATGGTCACGGTAGGATTAGTGAAGCGCGAATAAATATTTCCAGGCTCAGTTCCACCAAAACGTGCAGCGGCTTGTGCCGCATTTTTGAACCTAAAGCTAGAATTCAAAAATATTGCTTCTGAATTCTCACCATATTCGGTAGCCTCGCTACCAGCACGGACGCTCAGTGTTTCAGGATGGTAAATTTGTTTATCTGACAGTTCTTTTTTCATAGCAGTTATCCATTACATTCACAACATGACGTTTAAAAATCAGGCAACAAAAAACCCGTTTAAGCATTTAAGCCAAAACGGGTTCTTTTTTAACTCGCTTTAGCAGTATTTATAATGCGCTCGCAAGCTGAGTAAAACCTTATTTAGTTTAAGTCACTCAAATCAGCGCAACTCCATGTTAGTCTTAACAATTGAAGTAGTCAAGAAGAGTGTAATCAAGACAATAGTTTGGAAAAGTGCTTGTCAAAAGGAACTTATTAAACAAGCTCAACTACTTCATATTCCTCATCAGCATTGATTAAATTCAAATCCATTTGCGTACTTGAGTTTGCAGGCTTTTGATTAGCATTTAAGTCTCCACGTGCAGACTCGATACGTGAAAGATAAGCAGCATCAATATCACCAGTGACATATTTACCGTCAAAACATGAGCAATCAAAATCAATAATTTTAGGATTACTTAATTTAACATCTCTTACCAACTCATCTAAGTCTTGATAAATCAGAGCATCAGCACCAATTTCTTTACATATTTCATCATCAGTACGTCCTGTAGCTAACAATTCATCGCGACTAGGCATATCAATACCGTAAACATTCGGAAAACGCACTGGTGGAGCAGCAGAAGCAAAATAGACTTTATTAGCACCTGCATCCCGTGCCATTTGTACAATTTGTTGCGAAGTAGTACCACGTACAATTGAGTCATCAACCAATAATACGTTTTTACCTTTAAACTCTATACCAATAGGATTCAATTTTTGACGCACTGATTTTTTACGTAATGCCTGCCCTGGCATAATAAAAGTACGACCAATATAACGATTTTTAATAAAGCCTTCGCGATAATCTAAGCCCAAACTAATGCCCAGTTGTAATGCGCTAGGACGGCTAGTATCAGGAATTGGAATCACCACATCAATATGCTTATCAGCCCATTCTCGTTTGATTTTTTTCGCAAGGCTAGCACCCATATCTAAACGCGTTTGATACACAGATACACCATCTATTACTGAGTCAGGGCGTGCCAAGTAAACGTACTCAAAAATACAAGGATTTAATTTTGCATTTTCAGCACATTGACGTGAAAATAAATTACCTTCCATATCAATAAATACGGCCTCACCAGGCTCGATATCACGTAACATTTTAAAACCTAGTACATCAAGCGCAACACTTTCTGATGCCACAATGTACTCAATGCCTTTTTCAGTTTCCGCCATACCAATAACCAATGGACGAATACCGAACGGATCGCGAAATGCCAATAAGCCAAAATTTGCAATCATAGCGACCACTGCATAAGCGCCTTTACAACGCCTGTGCACTCCAGCCACTGCATCAAACACCATGTCGTTATTTAAGATGATATTGTGCGATGTTTTTTCAATTTCATGTGCTAGCACGTTCAACAACACTTCAGAGTCCGAGCTAGTATTGATATGACGCAAGTCTTGTCTAAACATTTCTTGCTTAAGTTGATCTGAATTTGTTAGATTACCGTTGTGACCCAACACAATACCAAATGGAGAATTGACATAAAAAGGCTGCGCTTCAGCCGCACTAGATGAACCTGCTGTTGGATAACGTACATGTGCGATGCCTGCATTACCTATCAAGCTACGCATATGGCGAGTTTGAAAGACATCTTTCACGAGACCATTATTTTTATGCATAAAAAACGTATTGCCATCGCACGTTACAATACCAGCAGCATCTTGCCCACGATGTTGCAATACTAGCAAACCATCATATAACTGCTGGTTAACTGGCGCTTTGCCTACAATACCTATAATTCCGCACATGGATAGAGCCTTAAGTAATTAAATCTGTATTGATTAATGTCTATGGCTACAAGATGCAGACATTAACACTGTTATTCAAGTTTGCACGCGATATTTAATCTAAATCAAGTAATCTAAGTAAAGTCATCTAAGCAAGTTACATGTTGGTTTAATCATATTTCACATACTTAGCAA
>JAYTHN010000433.1:0-2671 GCA_043732505.1 Methylotenera sp. | reverse complement strand
TAACTATAACAAGGCTTTAGCTAATTTAGGCGTTTGCGGATGCTTTTGTAGCCTGCGGTAAAACTCAAACTCACTCTTAAGCTTGGCGGCAATTTCTTTAAGTTTTACAGTTAAACCCATTAATCGACCAGTAACTTTTTACCTGTTAGCTTTTCAAAGGCTTCCATATATTTTTCTGAAGTGCGTTGTGAAACATCACTCGGCAAGGTCGGCGCTGGCGGCGATTTATTCCAACCGATCGACTCTAACCAATCACGCACATATTGCTTGTCGTAACTTGGTGGGTTAGTGCCCACTTTATAACTTTCAGCCGGCCAAAAACGTGAAGAATCTGGTGTTAATACTTCATCCATCACATGCAACACACCATCTGCATCCAAACCAAATTCAAATTTAGTATCTGCAATAATAATGCCGCGAGTCAGCGCATACTCCGCAGCTTGTTCGTATAGCGCAATCGCCACTTTGGCGACCTGTGCAGCCATCTCTTTACCGATCAAGTCTGCGGATTGTTGTAAGGTTATATTTTCATCATGCTCGCCTACCGCCGCTTTGCTTGACGGTGTGAATAAGGGTGTTGGCAACTTAGAAGCTTCTTGTAAACCAGCTGGCAAGCTAATGCCGCACACTGTGCCTTTAGCTTTATATTCTTTCCAACCACTACCCACTAAATAGCCACGCACTATAGCTTCTATCGGCAAAGCCTTCAGTTTTTTTACAACGACTGCACGGCTACCCAACTGCGCTTGTTCTGCTACATCAGTCACCACGGAATTAGGATCTATGCCAGTTAAATGATTTGGCACCACATTTTTTAGTTTTTCAAACCAGAAATTGGCCATCTGTGTAAGCATTGCGCCTTTATTGGCAATGCCTGTGGGCAATATCACATCAAAAGCGGACAACCTGTCAGTGCTCACTAATAACATGGTATTCGCATCAATATCGTAAATATCACGCACTTTACCTTGATGGATACGTTTCAGGCTTTTGATACTAGTTTCTAATAAAGGCTGGCTCATAAGTGACTTGATTAATAGCGTGAGACTAGAATTTGGCAATCAGCTATTATAAATGTCTAAGTTAGATTTATCTATTTTTACTTAAGTAAATCAAACTCAAGTAAAGCATGTTTCTCATTTTGTAATTATGCTTTTATTGCACCAATTTTAACGATCTTCAAAGTATTAGTGCCTCCTAAACTGCCGATAGGCTCGCCAAATGTGAGCAAGACTAAATCGCCTACGTCCACTACTTTTTGCTGCAGCAATACCTGCTCCATTTCTTGCAAGATTTCATCCCTATCTTTATTTTCTTGTGCGATTGGATACGGGTAAACACCGCGATGCAGAGTCAATTTCCGGCGTGCGAATTTATCTGGTGATAATGCATAAATTGGTACTTCAGCATCTGCGCGCGATAGCCATTGTGCGGCGTTACCAGATTGGGTCAGCGCAGCAATCGCTTTTACTTTTAAATGCTGAGCAGTGTAAATAGCAGCAGCAGCAATGGCTTCATCCGTCTTTACAAAGCTTTGGTCTAACTTTTGAATACGGTATTGGCTGTAATATTCTTTTTCAGCCTCCATCACCACTCTATGCACTGCTTGTACGGTTTCTAATGGATATTGACCTGCGGCAGTTTCGGCAGAAAGCATGACCGCATCTGTGCCATCTAACACCGCATTTGCGACATCTGACACTTCAGCCCGCGTTGGAATTGGGCTGGTAATCATAGACTCCATCATCTGCGTAGCGGTAATGACCAGTTTATTCTGCGAACGCGCCATGCGTATCATGCGTTTTTGTAAACCTGGTACTGCGGCATCGCCCACTTCTACACCCAAATCACCGCGTGCCACCATAATGGCATCACTCGCTTCTATAATGGACTCCAAATTATCAATCGCTTCTGCACGCTCAATTTTGGCAATAATACTCGCCGTACCGCCTGCCATTTTCATTATGGTCCGCGCTAGCTCAACATCTAATGCTGATTTTGGGAAGGAGATTGCAATATAGTCAGCCTCCAGTACAACAGCCGTTTTAATATCTTCACGGTCTTTCACTGTGAGCGCATCAGCCGACAACCCACCACCTTGGCGATTAATACCTTTGTTATTACTCAGAACACCTCCACTTAGTACCATACAGTGGATCTGATTCCCTTTCACTCTATCCACCTGCATGGTGATGCGACCATCATCCAGCAATAAAACTACACCTTCCTTGACCTCTTGTGGCAAGGTTTTGTAATCCAAACCGACCTGATATTCATCGCCCAATTCACAGTCTGCATCTAGTACGAATAAATCGCCCGTTTTTAAGATTATTTTGCCTAACTCAAATTTGCCTATACGAATTTTAGGGCCTTGCAAATCGCACAATACGCCTACAGGCCGACCAAGCTTAAGCGCAATATTGCGCACAATCTCGGCACGTTTGATATGTTCTGCCGCAGTGCCATGAGAAAAATTCAGCCGCACTACGTTCACGCCCGCTGTAATCATGCGCACCAACATCTCTTCGCTATTAGAAGAGGGGCCTAAGGTTGCAACAATTTTTGTTTTGCGTAGCGTCAACTTTTTACCTTTTTTTACTATCTTGTAGTTTAACTATCCTATAGTTGCTTTACTTTTGTATCGCTCTATTTTGTATCTCTTAAGTCTTTA
>JAYTHN010000432.1:0-2672 GCA_043732505.1 Methylotenera sp. | reverse complement strand
AAGATATTTCTTGCTTGAACGCTTTGGGTTCCAAGCTCAATTAATTGCTGAGTAATTTAGCTAAAATAGGTTCGTTCATTAAGTCTGGCTTAAAGCTTTCTGGATTGGCTTCAAGTGCTTTTTGCCACGGACCCGCTTCTATAAAGTTACCTTGCGCATCTAACAAAAAGTGTTGTTCACCTCGATAGTGCTGGCTGGGCTGGAATATCGTTGGCAACATTTTGTTCAAATAAATGTCATTACCTAGCATACCCAACCACTGACCATGAACATCTAACGGCAAGACTGTACTCACTAGCCATATTTTTGCAACAGGGTCAAATAGTGGTGGTGTCCAACGCATAGTACGTTTTGGATTGGTTGCTGGATCCCCTAAGGTAATCCAAGCTGTTTTGCTGTAATCAATATCTGCTGGAACTTTTGCTACAAATTCTGGTGTGCCAGTATCATATATGTTGAGTGTGTTAGTAGGTGTGAGCAACCAAACATTATTAAAGAGCGATTGTATCGAGTTGCCAAAAGCATCTAAAACATCTTTGCTACGTAATTGAATCTCTTTTTTGCTCGTCGCTAAGCAGCGTGTTTGGCGGAATAAAAATCCCTGACTCTAATTTACCATCAAAACTTTTACTCTGATTGCGCCAAGCTAAGTCTTTATCACGTTCTATCAAAAGCACAAATGCGGCTATATCTGTAGTTTCAAAGGGTGAAGTAAGTTTCTTTTTGAGACCGCGTGCTAGGGCATTTAAGCTAGTACCTGCATCGGCTAGTTTTTGCGTATGTGAAACATATAGTATCTTAGTTTCGGCGATTAGTGTCGCAGCTTCACTTGCTAGTACTTTATTTTTTGTGTGGTAATAAATGGCACCTGCAGAAGGAATGGTGACCAGTAAAACACTCACAACAACAATCAGCATTAACTTACGCCCAACGTTCATAACGCTGCTTTGCTGTTGATAATAGAATTAAAAAATTAGGTATATTGTTTAGATAATGATTTTGAGAAAAGGTTACTAAATTAATTACTCTCGAAATAATTTACAATATTTACTATGGATTTAATATCGTTTAGATGAATATTATTTGGCTAACATGGCGCGGATACTTGCCATTTTAGATTTACCAAAATCTTTACTTGCTTCGGGATCTTTATTAAATGGATTGCCAAAGTGGCGCACATCATCGCTGGGTAATTCGGCAATAAAACGGCTAGGTTCACACATTTGTATCTCACCCGCGCGTTTACGTTTTTTGCACCAAGAGATATTGAGTGATTTTTTTGCACGGGTGATGCCTACATACATCAGGCGGCGCTCTTCTTCAATCCTTGCAGGATCAACGAGACCTAAATCAATGCTTTCACGGTGCGGTAGAATACCTTCTTCGCAACCAATTAAAAATACGTGGCCAAATTCCAACCCTTTTGCTGCATGTAGGGTGGATAATTTCACAGTATCAGGTTCGCCATCTTCGCGACCTTCAAGCATGCTCATTAATGAAACCATCTGGGTCAATTCTAGTAGGTTTTTACCATCAGTTTCATTGCCAAACTCGGTACTAATATCACCTTTTTTAGTAAGCCAACCAATGAAATCCATTACGTTTGACATTTTAGCTTCAGCAGCGCGAGGTTCTACGCTGTCGTACAAAAAGGCTTCATATTGAATAGTGGTTAATAAATCATTTAGTATTTCGCCTGCTGGGTCGCGCACCGCACGACTTTGTAGCTTATTGATATACTGGCAAAAATTGAGTAAATCTTCACATTGTTTATTGCCGATTTCATTTTGGAAGTCACCTTCAAAGGCCGCTGCAAATAACGAAATTTTATGGATGCTCGCAAATTCGCCAAGTCTTTCTAAAGTGGTATTACCAATACCTCTTTTGGGAGTGGTTGCTGCACGAATAAATGCAGGGTCATCATCTTCATTCGCAATCAAACGTAAATAACTAACCAAATCTTTAATCTCAGCTTTATCAAAGAAAGACTGCCCACCTGAAATAGTGTAAGGGATTTTATGATTACGTAGTTGTTGCTCAAAAACACGTGCTTGATGATTACCACGATATAAAATTGCATAATCAAGGTGCTTGGTCCTGTGCTCGAATTTATGTGCTTGCAGCTTCATAATCACCGACTCGGCTTCAGCTTCCTCACTCATCGCAGCTGAGACTTGTATTAAATCACCTGTGCCTAAATCACTCCACAATTTTTTTTCAAACAGTTTTGGGTTGTTGGCAATCACAGCGTTAGCCGCGCGCAAAATACGCACAGTAGAGCGATAGTTTTGTTCTAATTTGATTACTTTTAACTTGCTAAAGTCTTTAGTGAGTTGATGTAGATTTTCAACGTCAGCACCGCGCCAGCCATAAATGGCTTGGTCATCATCGCCAACTGCGGTGAATTGACCACGAACGCCGGTCAGCATTTTTATCAGCTTGTATTGACAGGCATTAGTGTCTTGATACTCATCCACGAGTAAATACTGCAATTTACGTTGCCATTTATTCAGCGCATCTTCATGCTGTTCAAATAACTCTACGGGAAGTTTGATTAAATCATCAAAGTCTATTGCTTGATAAGCTTTAAGCGTTTGTTGATATAATTGGTAGACCTTGGCAGCCGCATCGGTAAGCGCTTCATCTGCTTGTGCCTTAGCTTGGTCGGCATT
>JAYTHN010000431.1:0-2674 GCA_043732505.1 Methylotenera sp. | reverse complement strand
TTGATCTACAAAGTGCAGGCTTTGGTGTATGGCAAGCTTAATAAGCATTATTGATATTACTTAAAAATTACCCTTTTTAGTTTTGAAAACAAGAAATAAACACAAAAAAGCCCAGCAATCAGCTTGGCACTACGGTTAATCAGTTAGAAACTGATTAATTATTTGTTAATTACGTACATTGTTACTTCAAAGCCAAAACGCATTTCTGTAGCTGCTGGTGTAGTCCACATGATAGTACTCCAAAGTTAAAAATTTAATCAAACTCCATTCAAGTTAAATCTAATTAAAAACTAAATTACTCTTTACTTAACAACAAAATTTTATTTATCTGCTATGTTCATAAAATCCACATACTACCCGCCTGTTTCGATTCAACTCTATGCAGTTAACTGAACACAAGTTCATGATTTTACGTAATGCAAGCTAATCAATCACTCAATAGAGATTCTCTATTAAGGTAACATGCGGTTCAGCACAGATTTATGGTCTATCCAACTATGTTTAATCACCGCTGCAATATGTATGAAGAACAGTATCACTAATGCAATGCCTAACCATTCATGTACTGACCCAAATACGGTATGTAATACTTCTTTTGAGACAGGCTCCATATTTTTTATTAACCCAATACGTGGCCACGGTACAGTGTAAAATAGTTGCATCGGGTGTGTTGCAGCATCTTTCCAGGCAGAATCATGTAGCCAGCCTGAAATTGGAATAGTCAGCATCAGTATATATAAACCAACGTGACCTAAATGCGCGAGTGTAATCTCCCAGTGGTGTAAAGATTTTGGCAGTGCTGGGGGCTGATGGCTAAAACGCCATAATAAACGCAATAAAACTAAGCCCAGCACACTGATGCCAATAGATTTATGCGTATCTACCGCGAACCTTATGTACGCTTCAGGCATCAAATCTGCAGACCAACCTAAAACAACATTTATAATCATCAAAAACGCGATAATCCAATGTAAATAAATCGCCACCTTGCTGTATTTACTTTCTCTATATTGATTACTAAGAGAACCATCACCCGAAAGCTGATTATTTTGCGAGGGGTTGATCTGTTGTGATCCATTGGTCGAAGTTTTGTTACCAGTTTTTTGCACTATTTACTCCATCATATATTTGAATCAAACAAATTTAATAAACGGCTAAACCATGTCTGAGCTTACCAATGAATCTATCTTAAACTTTCAGAAAGCATTCGTCACCGCCTCACCACGTATATCACCCAGAGTAACACCTTGGTTTAGTCACATAATCCATCTAGTGGTTCTGGCATGCAGCATCGCAATTTTTGCCAGAGTATTTTTCTCAGCGGGTATTTTCGCCTGGTCTGCAGGTCTTGCTTATGTATTTTACGATACTGCATTGCTGATATTTGTCGCATGGCAAACATTGCCGCTGTTAAATTTAACTATATTGTATCAACCACTCTCATCTACAGTATCTAATATCAGCCCAACAGTTGGGGTGATTATCGCCGCTTATAATGAAGTTGAAGTATTAGAAAGAACCATTAGCGCATTGCTCGCACAAAATGACCCGCCAGAACAAATCTTAATTGCGGATGACGGCTCAACAGATGGAACAGCAGCCTTACTTAGAATGGTTTATGGCTTTGCACTGCTTAAAGCTTTACCTGACAATCAGTTCACGCACAGCAATGTGCTTTCAAGCGCTAACTATCGCCAGTTACGCTGGTTGCAGGCAATACATGGTGGCAAAGCACGCACATTGAATCAAGCTATTAACCAACTTAATACCGATATTGTGATTACTGTAGATGCCGATACCCTGCTAGCCGAGAATGCGATTGCTGTGATGCGCAATGCTTTTGCTACAGAGCCAGCTTTAGTAGCAGCCACAGGCGTACTCACCCCTGTTTGCAGTAACAAGCTTACCGGCAAGTTTTTGCAATGGTTTCAAACCTATGAATATATCCGTAATTTTATCTCACGATTTGCTTGGATGCGAGTAGATAGCCTACTGTTACTTTCTGGCGCATTTGCAGGTTATAGGCGGAAAGAGTTGGTTGCAGTTGGTGGTTTCGATCCAGATTGTTTGGTTGAGGACTATGAGCTAACACATCGCTTGCGTAGATACGCCGTTGAGCATCAACTTGATTGGCAAGTAAGAGTATTAGGCGGTGCGCAGGCACGCACTTCAGCGCCTTCTACTTTTGGCGGTTTTTTATTGCAACGCCGACGCTGGTTTGCGGGTTTCTTACAAACGCAATATTGGAACCGCGATATGATAGGGAATAGCCGTTTCGGTAAGTTGGGTATGCTAATGCTGCCCGTTAAAACGCTAGATACTGTGCAACCACTTTATGGTTTGTTTGCATTTCTGTTTTTAATTATATTTGTCGCGAGTGGCAAGCTCACTTTGCTAACCACTGTATTTATTGTCATTGGTAGTAAAATCCTTATTGATTTAGTCTTTCATTTATGGTCTATTTATTTATACAGGCGCTGGACAGGTGACCGTTCCCAATCCAAATTTTCACTCGCCATTGCAGCCGCTATATTAGAGCCTTTTAGTTTTCAGTTATTACGCCATACTGGCGCGGTGATGGGTTGGTTTTACTTCATTACTGGTCGCCAAGGATGGGGTAAGCAACAACGCCATCAAATTGATTAATGAATCACCCAATAATTAAACTAATATT
>JAYTHN010000430.1:0-8947 GCA_043732505.1 Methylotenera sp. | reverse complement strand
GAACCGATACGATCTGTATGACCAGTTACTAACACTACTTGAAGTTCTGGGTTAGCTTTGATTTTAGCCGCTGCATCATCTAGAATTGGTTTAGAACCATCCTGAAGTTTTGCTTTATCAAAACCAAATAGTTTTTCTGCAGAAATAGTCACTGTTTCAAGTTTTGGATTGCATGGCACAGCAGCAGGAACTGGTGCTGCATCAGCCATAGGTGCTGGTGCTGGTGCTGGTGCTGGCTCTGGAGCTGGCTCTACAGCAGCAACTGGCATAGGTGCTGGAGCACCGAAGCGGAAAATACCACCTAAGCTTAAAAGTGTATTGCGAACTGTTTCAGAACCGTTGCCACCATTATTAATGGTGTCTACTAGACCGCCTCTAGCACGGCTCCATTGCTCACGAATATCGGCTTGCAAACCAAAACTATCGTTAATTAAATACTGTGCACCGACTCCAACATTACCTAGCCATGATGTCTTTTTATTATCAAGACCACCAAGACTTGGTCCAGTATAGTCAAGTTTATTGCGTGCAACACCTAGACCAGCCAATACGAAAGGACGGAAATTGCTACGGCTAAACATGTACAAAGCGTCTAGTCCAAGTGTGGTTTGTTTATACCGGCCATCGGCACCTAAAATACCTCTTTCTCTAGAAGTGTTATATCCAAGACCGCCTTGAATATCCCAGCTTTCACTTAATTCTTTACCTAATTTAATAAAAGCGCCACCACCATTATTAGCATTTAAGTCATCGTCCGTATCCATATAACTAACGCCAGGCACTGCATACCAAGCACCACGGTACATGTCATCAGCTACAGCTGCGAAAGCTGCGAAACTTAATGTTGCAACAACTGCGATTTTAATAAGATTTTTTTTCATTCGTTTTGGCTCCTAATTAATTACTTCTAAATGCTTCCATAAACTTATAATACGCAAAGCAATTATTAAACGCAATGCTTATCATGAATAAAACTGCGGTTGCTGGTGTTTTATCTCAACAATTTGTTGGTTTTTTACAACAAATTTACAATGCTTTACGTATCGCCCTAATTTTGTCCGAATTTAGACAAAACTCACGCTTGTTCTCTTCACACACTCCACCTCTAAAACCAATATAGGTTGGGTTTAATTCTTTAATGGCAACAACATGTTTCAATTGTAACGAACCAGCAAGCCCAAAAGACATACCAAACTCTAAGACTTTTTTTGCAAATTCTTTACAAGTTAACGCAGAATGATAATACATGAATGTATTTCCGTCTTTCTGTGCGGTATCCAACATAACACCATTAAAACCAGCTTGTTGAATCGACCCAATTAAGGTGTCAGAATATTGGTACTCAGCGAATAATACTGCAACTAACTTCACTCCTTTTGCCGTGATGTTTTTTAACCTATCTAAAGTCGCTTGGTAATCATCAGTCGGGAAAAAACCTATTTTGATAAAATCCACTTTAATATTAGTCAATTTTGCAACACTATCAAAAATCAGTTGCGGCTGCATAGGCACATCACCTATGGTTGCACTGAGAAGCTTTCGCCCTCTTACAAAATCCACAATCGCCTCTATTTGATCTAGTGGCAATGCACCCAATGCTCCAGCTACGGGATCTTTTAAATCAATGATATCGACACTATTTTCTAGTGCCATTTGTGCTTCTGCAACATTCGTGACGCTAATAAGCAACTGCGTCATGCCCAAACTCTATTAAGCAAAATTCTCACCTGATTGTTCAGCATAAAAATTATCTATCTTTTCTACTAACCAACCCCACGCTTCTAACTCACGTTCGCCTGCCGTTTTATTGATAGCAATTTGTAAATATTGTTTTTCCATCATTAGTTTCTCTTTAGGCAATATATTCAAGCGACTAGCAAGTACCGCTAGCTCTATCACAGCAGCTTGTGCGCGGTTAAAACCTTGAAATGGTTGATGCTGTACTTCATGTATCACTTCTAAAAATAACTGTGGTCGCATTACATTTTGCTCGCTATCAACTTGCTTAACGTGGACGAGCTTTAATTCTTTATGCGCTAAAGTATTAGCTAATCTAACCCCTAATATTTTCTCTGCGGGCACTACTTCCCAAGCTTGTCTTTTGGTGAGTGCTGCAGCAAATATGCGCACATCATCGGTTAAGTTCATGACTGCAGATTGTGTAGCCAAAATATTATCTAAGGTCACAGAAGGCCTGTAAGGCGAAATGACCACCAATCCTTCTTGCATACGTATTCCAAATGGCGTGATATGGATATTACCTTCAACATCCAAACTAGTAATAATTGTTTCTAGGATCATATTTTAAATTAATACTTAAACTAATACAGTGACTTAAGTCTTCTTAATCGATTCGCGACGCTCTTTCATTGTAGTTTCACGATGCCCATTTTTATCCGCATTATTTTTAGCAACACTCTCTGGCGTGTGGTTAGTTATGCCCCATTCAACTTCTTGATCTTGCACATAACGCTTTTTTAGTTGCCAAGCAATTTGAGCGCGTGCAAGCTCTACGCCTAAGTAGAAAGCATGCGACGCATCATCCTCAACTTTTAAATGTGGGTACAAAGCAAATGGGTCGAGAGCCTCATGCATGCCATCTCGATTATAAATATGCATACCCGCCTCACTCACTTGAATGCGGAAACTTGGGTCTTTAATTTGTGCAGCAATTTCTTTAATTTCTTCTGCAGAATAGGTAAATGGGCGTCTGTCATGCAAGCCTAACAATCCTTTGCTGTATCCTCTTGGCAATCTGTCATCAAGCTTTGCAGCGTGCATGATGCGCCTAGCGATATCTGCTTCTGCAATCGCATTCACTGCATGTGGGCTCACTGAAGTAGCTAACACTGCATTAATATTCAGCTCGCTAATAATGCCAAATAACAATGCATTGATGCCAGTAGTATCAGCATCAGTGAGTTCCGTTAAGTTGCCTATGCCCATTATAATGTCAATATCAGGATATTTTTTACGTAACTTTTGATAGCGTATGATTGAGTTAGTTAAACCAAAATGAATCGGGTCTAAAATCGCATCCGCAATAAATGGTTTTCCAGATGCTAAACACTTATCAATTGCGCGGTACAAAGAAGCCAACATATGTGGCTTCGCTGCGATTAACACTGGTATGGCGGCCACTTCATCAGCAATCCATAAAGTTTTTTCGGTCAAGCTAAGCAAATAATCCGCGCCTGCATGACCTGCAGCCAACAAATCATCGGTATTAAGTGAATCTACGCTAACTTTAAAATCTAACGCCTTCAATGCCTTAATTGCATCAGTCAAATGGGAGAAAGGTACGGCAGGTAGGCAACCTAAATCAATTACATTCGCGCCTTGTGATTGGTACTCTCGCGCCTTTTTGATAATACCTTCAACACTTAAAAATGGCGCATCTACAATTTCGGCAAAAATCTTCACGCTATATTGGCTTAAGTCTGGCGCTACTCCACCCTGCCCAAAATATTGCGGCAAGTCTTTTAAATCTGCAGGGCCCCGCTCAACAGGTACGCCATACTGAGCTTCAAGCTGGGTTAAATCACCTTGGCAAAGTCCAGGCAGAATCACTTTATCTGCATCACCAGTTTCTTTAACGCGACGTGCAATTAAGTCTGGCGTCATCAATGCAGCGACTGACACGCCAATTTGCTGTATGCGATATTTGAAAGCGGGTGTTTTAGGATTGCTCTGCACTTGCGCTAATACTTTAGTCAGACTTTTTTCAGCAAGTTTGCCAGTTAAAAAAAGTAAGTTTTTAGCCATAAGATTTAAGCTGAGCTTTAATTCAAAGCTAGAGTAGTTTGAAGTCTTGCTTGTATAGTGCTATTCAAACTTTGCATATCTTCCACAACTGTAGTGGCTTCAAAAGTTTTGATTTTTATTACATTTTCTAAATCGATACTACGCGGGTAGACTTTCACTACGTTATCACGAGGCGCATCAGACTCTAACTCTGCCGCCGTATCACAAGCAAAGATAATACTAGACACGCACGTTTTACCCGCTTGAGCATACAAATTGGTCACTAAATTATCTGAGATACCACAGACCATTTTAGCGATGGTATTAGAAGATGCCGGTGCAATGACTAATGTGTGATATTTACCTTCATAGAACAATTTTACAGGCACACTACTAGCGGTTTTGTCTTGATAGACTTTACCCAAATTGTGCTTATATCCGTATTGTTGTAACACTTCAGCGGCTGCTTTACTTAAAAACAAATCAACATCATCCAGAGCATGGATGATGTCTAAACACTCTTTAAGGTAATGCCCTGAACCGGTAATTGCCCATGCTAGACGTTGCTTAGATGCAATTTTCACAATCAACTAATTAGGCAAATGGATGACGCAACACTATAGTCTCATCACGCTCTGGGCCTGTAGAAACAATATCAACAGGCACGCCGCAAAGCGCTTCTAAACGCTTGAGATAAGATTGTGCATTTACTGGTAAACCTTCCCAAGTTTTCACACCAAAGGTGTTACCACTCCAACCCTGTACGGTTTCATAGATTGGCTCACAACGGGCAACATCATCGGCACCAATAGGCAATAAATCGAGCAACTTGCCATCTAGCATATAGCCCGTACAAATATTCAGCTCTTCAATACCATCTAACACATCTAACTTGGTAATACACAAGCCAGTAAGCCCGTTAATACGTGCTGAACGACGTAATGCTGCCGCATCAAACCAACCACAGCGGCGTTTACGTTTGGTCACTGTACCGATTTCTTTGCCTTTCACTGACATTTGATTTCCTGGGCAATTTTCAGATTCAATGTCTAACTCACTTGGAAAAGGCCCACCACCCACACGGGTTGTGTAAGCTTTGGTAATACCCAATACATAATGCAACATGCTTGGCCCAACGCCTGTGCCCGCTGCAGCTTGGCCTGACACACAGTTACTCGAAGTCACATACGGGTAAGTACCGTGATCAACATCTAATAACGTACCTTGCGCACCTTCAAACAACAAGTTTTTACCTTCTGCATTGGCTTCATATAAAGCAGCTGAAATATCAGCTACTAACGGTTTGATTAAATCAGCTTTTTGTAATGCAGAATCAAGTTGCTGATTAAAATCAACGGCTTCAGCACCTAAGTATTTAGTGAGTACGAAATTGTGATAATCCAATACATCACGTAATTTTTCGCTGAATTGCTCTGGGTAAAATAAATCATATAATCGCAACGCACGACGCGCCACTTTATCTTCGTAAGTTGGGCCAATGCCTTTACCAGTAGTGCCGATTTTTTTATCAGCACCGCGCTTAAGTTCACGTGCCACATCTAAACATACATGATAATCTAGAATCAGCGGACAGCCTGGGCTGACTTTTAAGCGATTTCTAACCTCTAATCCAACTTTTTCAAGCGCTGCTATTTCACTCAACAAATGACCTGCATCGAGTACAACTCCATTGCCGATATAGCAATTAACGCCACTACGAACAATACCAGAGGGTACTAGGTTTAATTTATAGACACGTTGTGAAACACCTTGCCCCACAACCAATGTATGACCCGCATTATGACCACCTTGAAAACGCACTACCCCTTGAGCATGGTCAGTCAGCCAATCGACGATTTTACCCTTACCTTCATCGCCCCACTGTGTACCGATGACAACTACATTCTTTGCTACTTTGTTTACCATAACGATGACTTTATAATTTTAATTTGTATATTTTTGAATTTCATATGCGCTGTTTAACTTAGTAAAATGCCTAAGCGTGTTTTAAGTGTGACCTTTATCAATCGCAACGATGTGCCAGCCAGAATTGTAATGCACTAATTTTCTGTCGCAATTTAATTCATGCATATCGGCTTCCAACAATTTTGAGTCGTTGTCTGCAATCTCTTG
This sequence comes from Methylotenera sp., assembly GCA_043732505.1. Lineage (GTDB taxonomy): Bacteria > Pseudomonadota > Gammaproteobacteria > Burkholderiales > Methylophilaceae > Methylotenera. The sequence goes on along the minus strand of JAYTHN010000430.1, from coordinate 3,070 downwards.
CACAACCACTTGACCATCTGCTCTTAATGCATCAATTTTAATGACTAAATCTTTATCTGCATCAGCTGGTGCAAATATTGCCATCACTGGCACGGCAGGTGGTAAAGCAGTGACCACACCACGTAAATCCAAACTAAACCCTGTGGCTGGACGAGCACGGCCAAAGGCCTGACCAACTTCGTCATAACGTCCGCCCAAAGCCAGCGGGCCTTTGTAACCTTGTGCGTAAGCGGCAAATACAATACCACTATGATAGTGGTACCCGCGTAGCTCGCTTAGATCAAAACTCACTTTTACCTCTAAATTTTCTAAAGCTGCACTCACTTGTGTTAAATCATTGAGCGCATTTTTTATCGCTGATATCGCTGGCAATACCTTGGCAGCTTTGGCCAATATTGATTTATCGCCATTCAACGTGGTTAAATGAATTAAAGCTTCTCGTGTGACTTTATCTAAACCTTTAGAAAGCGAGGCAACAGCGGACTGGTCCTTACTTTGCAACGCAGCGTATAGCTCTTGTTCAAGTTGTGGGGCAATATGACTAGATTCAATCAAACTACCAAACACATTCACATGGCTAAAATCCATATGCACTTCAGAGATACCAATTGCCTGAAACACTTTAATGAGCAAACATTGGATTTCAATATCGCCAGACACACTAGCATGACCATACAACTCAGCTCCTAACTGCAGGGGCTCGCGCGTGAGTGCCAATCCATCTGGCTTAGTACGTAGCACACTACCTGCATAGCACAAACGCGTAATCCCTTGATTATTAAGCAGATGTGCATCAATACGTGCCACTTGAGGCGTCATATCTGCGCGCACCCCCATCAGCCGACCCGTTAATTGGTCCATTACTTTGAAGGTAGCTAAATCTAAATCATGTCCCACGCCTGTAATCAGCGACTCCATGTACTCTAGCATCGGTGGAATGACATATTGATAACCATGCACTTTGAATAAATCCAACAGTCTACGACGCAATTTTTCTATGCGCGCAGCCTCTGCGGGGAGTACATCTTCAATATATTCGGGGAGTAACCAATTACGCATTTTTTTCCATCACTTACTTTTAATTTTTTTGCTTTAATTTTCTGGCTTTGTTATTTCTGACTTAAATAAATCAGCACTAAGCCGCCAAACATCGACATCAAACCAACAAAGCGTAACTGCCCATCTTTTAGTTCTATCATACGCTTGAAGGTATCGCGCCATGCTTGCGGTACTAGTAAAGGCATAAGCCCCTCTAGTACAAGCATCAAGCCTAGTGAAGTTAGTAATATACTATTCAAAAGATTTACTTTTTAGACGGACTACGCATGTACTTAAAGAAGTCCGAAGCTGGATCCAGCACCATTAAGTCGCTTTTACTTTTAAAGCTATTTTTATAAGCCTCGGTACTGCGGTAGAACGCATAAAATTCAGGGTTGCGACTGTATGACAGATTATAAATGGCTGCTGCCGAAGCATCACCTTCACCTTTAGTTTTTTGTGCATCGCGATAAGCTTCCGCAATAATCACTTCACGCTGCTTATCTGCATCAGCACGAATTTTTTCAGAGGCGGCAGAACCTTCAGAGCGCAACTGATTAGCAATACGTTTACGTTCTGAAATCATACGATCAAACACAGACTTACTAATGTCTTCAGAGTAATCCACACGTTTTAAGCGTACATCTACTACTTGAATACCCATTTGACGCGCTTCTAAATCCGCTTTTTGACGTAAACTATCCATCACAGCGTTACGTTCACCAGCAATCACATCGTGCACGGTACGTTTACCAAACTCTGTACGCAGACCAGCATTCACAACTTTTGAAAGTCTATCTTCAGCGGCAGCCTCTCCACCTTCTTTAATAGAAACATAGTATTTTGCTGGATCAACAATACGCCATTTTACAAAAGAATCCACCAGCATATATTTATTTTCACTAGTATTAAATTTAGCTGGCTGCTCACCATCCAGCGTTAAGATTCGATTATCAAAATATTTCAAATCATCGACCAATGGCACTTTGAAATAAAGCCCAGGTTCTTTTTTTACCGCAATAATTTCACCTAAACGCTTTACCAATACAAACTGTGTTTGATTTACAGTAAAGGCTGACATAGTGAATAACAAAATTGCAGTGATTGCGACAATAAGACCACTCGTTAAATTTTTCATCATGTGCTCCTATCTACTCTCTCTATCGCGACTACGGAAAGCATCACGTGTACGGTCAGTTGCCGTAGTTGCGCTTGTATCAGCTGCTGGCGCTGCCTGCGGATTAAGTGACTGCATAGATTGTGATTGTTGTTGTGTGGCTACACCACCTGCGCTCATGAGTTTATCTAGCGGCAAATACAACATACTGCCCGCTTTTTGATCCACGACCACTTTGCTGACACTTGATAATATCTGCTCTTGTGCATCTAAAAATAAACGTTGACGCGTTACTTCTGGTGCATTGTTGTATTGAGTTAAAATCTGATCGAAGCGGCTGGCATTTCCTTTAGCTTCATTTTCAACTTTTAACTTATACCCTGCCGATTCCGCAATCAATCTTGAGGCTGTACCTCGCGCTTTGGGGATGACATCATTCGCATATGCTTGACCTTCATTAATTTGACGTTGATTGTCTTGGTTAGCACGATTTACATCTTCAAAAGCCTCTTGCACTTGCTCAGGTGGTTGTGCACTTTGTAATGAGACACTAATGATTTTTACACCTGTTTTATAGCTATCTAATATAGCTTGCATACGCTCTGAAGTATCTTGCAAACCTTTTTGCAGTAAGTCATCCAGCTTATTTTTACCAACCACTTCACGAATCGCTGTTTCAGCAGCTGACATCACTGCATTATCAGTATCACGATTGTTAAATAAATAATCCTTTGCGTTTTTAAGATTATATTGCACAGCAAATTGCAAATCGATAATGTTTTCATCTTCAGTCAACATTAAGGCTTCTTTAGGTTGTTTGGTTTTACTGCCCGTTCCCTCACCATTACTTCTGTAGCCAACTTCTAGCCTACGCACTAGCTCCATATTAACCACATCAACTTTTTCTAATGGAAA
>JAYTHN010000429.1:0-8971 GCA_043732505.1 Methylotenera sp. | reverse complement strand
ACGCACCAATTTTTCTAAAAATGACGCTTGGTTGCGATGAAACAACCCGTGCATTTTTAGCAAGTCGTATAGCACTTTACTCATTTTTTATGTTGCTTGGTTCCTTATTACTGGGCTCGTTCATATTGCGGATATTTGATATTTCTATTCCAGTCGTACAAGTGGCAGGAGGTGCGGTAGTCTGTGCGCTGAGCTGGAGCCTGCTAGCTGATAATTCAAAATCAACTGATGTCATACTCGATGCCGTCCATGCCAAAACTTTTGCGCTGGGTAGAATAATCACGCCGCTTACCTTGCCTATGACTATTGATGCTGGAGCCATTTCTGTGGCTGTTACTGTTGGTGCTAATCATGCGCATTCATTCAAAAGCACGGCTATTCAATTGGTCGCAGCACTTATCGGCGCTGCCATCATCTCAGTGACAATTTTATTGATTTATCGCTATGCCCATCGTGTTAGTAAACATATCGGAAACATAGGCATGAAGATTATAGTCAGGCTATCTGCGTTCATTATGCTATGCATTGGCGTGAGTATTAGTTGGAACGGCATTAAATCGTTATTGGTGGAAATCGGTATTCAAGGCGTTGCTATCGTTCGATAATTCGACCGCATAAAGAGCATATATATTTCACATAAAAATTAGCACTGATGAAGTTTTTGAGTTATTTGTGTCATGAAATTAAAAACCCAATTATTAGGATGAAATTATGCGACCACGTCAAATAGAACGACATCGTACTTCCCGGATTTCCTGGATGCGAGCTACTGTATTGGGTGCAAACGATGGCATTCTCTCAACAGCAAGTTTGTTTTAGGTGTTGCAGCTGCACATGCAAGTCATCAAGTTATAATAGTTACAGGCGTTGCGGGGCTAGTTTCAGGGGCTATGTCGATGGCCGCAGGTGAGTATGTTTCTGTATATTCTCAGGCCGATACTGAAAAAGCAGATATTGAACTAGAACGAATTGAACTAAAAACGGATGGTGCTGGAGAGCTTAAAGAATTAGCGTCAATTTACGTTGGGCGCGGGCTAAATCTAGCACTCGCAAAAAAAGTGGCTAATCAACTCATGGCGCATAATGCATTAGATGCTCATTTAAAAGATGAGCTTGGCATATCAAAAACACAAATTGCACGTCCGGTTCAGGCAGCGCTTGCCTCTGCTGCAAGTTTTGCTATTGGTGCAGCTATGCCCTTATTGGTTACTTTCTTTAGCCCTGAACCTTATACTATTACTTTAGTTTCGGGGACTTCAATTGCTTTCTTGGCGATATTAGGATCTGTAGCTGCTCAAGTTGGTGGAGCCAAAATAATGTTGGGTGCAATGCGCGTCACATTTTGGGGAGCACTAGCAATGGGAACAACAACCTTGATCGGCACTTTGTTAGGCGTTGCGGTATAAGCTGTAAAGCATCTTATTTTTTAACATCGTCCTAATAAATCATACTCAGTCTGAACTAGATAGATGTATTGCTTTTAATGTCAGTTTATGGATATTTTAATCAACATTTATTCATGTCTAAGTGACTGTATCGGATCCATTTGTGCTGCGCGTCTGGCAGGAAAATAACCAAATATCACGCCAATTACAGCAGAAAACACAAAAGATAAAAGATTGATTGTGGGGTCGAATGTGAATGGCACACCCATTACGCCCGCCAATAAATAAGAAGCGACTGTGGCAATGATGATGCCAATGAGTCCACCGATTGCTGAAAGTACGACAGCTTCAATCAAAAATTGCAATAGTACTTCACGCTCAAGCGCACCAACAGCAAGGCGTAATCCAATTTCTCGGGTACGCTCAGTCACACTTACCAACATGATGTTCATAATACCAATGCCGCCCACCAGCAAGCTAACCGCCGCTACCGCGCCTAATAGTTCGGTTAACACGCCCATGGTGCTGCTTAGTGTATCCGCCAATTGCTGGGTGTCGAAGATATTGAAGTTATCATCCTCGCTGTCTGCCAATTTACGTCGTTCACGTAACAGTTGGCTCAGGCTAGCTTTTAGTGGTGTACTTTCGCTGCCATCCTCCATGGACACCATCAACATATTCACCTTGCGGCTACCAGTAACACAGCGCTGCAAGGTATGTAATGGTAATAATACGGTATCATCTTGGTCGCCCATGCCACCTTGTCCCTTGGGAGTTAATACACCTATAACGTTTCAAGAAAATTGCTTGATGCGCAGCTGCTGGTCTAAGCCAGTTACGCCCTCGGTACCGCCATAAAGCTCACGCCGCACGGTCTCGCCAATGATACATACGGCCGCACCCGCTAACTGCTCATCAGATTCAAAAATACGTCCACTGGCCAGTTCCCAATTGCCAGTCTTAAACCATTCGTTAGTGCTACCATTGACGCTTGTTGCCCAGTTGCGCCCATTAGCCACCACAGTAGCTGAGGTGCGACTCAAAGGTGCCACAGCTGCCACGCCGCCAATTTGCGAAGCAATCACTTGGGCATCTGCCTCGGTGAACTGCGGCACCCCGCCACCGCCACCCCCGCCGATGCGTTGCCCAGGGCTGACCATCAGCAGGTTAGTACCTAAGCTTATAATCTTCTTTTCAATCGCCTGTGTGGCGCCATTGCCTAGCGTGACCATGGTGACCGTAGAGCTAACGCCAATGACAATGCCGAGTATTGTTAAAAAGGAACGTAGCATATTACGGCGCACCGATCGCAACGCAAGCATCAATTCACTGAACAACATCAGGTAGTCTCGGCTAACGTGATAGCTGGCACCGTTAATGTAGGGTTTGGGTTAGCCGCATCCTTGGCAATACGACCTTCAACGAAGTGAATCATGCGGTATGCATAAGCGGCCATATCTGGCTCATGTGTGACCATGAGCACAGTAATGCCATGATCCCTATTAAGTGCTACCAGCAATCCCATAATCTCATAGCTACGCTGCGTATCGAGGTTTCCAGTCGGCTCATCTGCCAGCACCACGGCAGGCTGAGTGACAATGGCTCGCGCAATGGCTACACGCTGTTGCTGGCCGCCCGAAAGCTCTGCTGGCATATTATGCTCCCATCCACCTAAACCAACGTCCTGCAAAGCTTTTGCGGCAGCAGGGCGGCGCTTAACTGCATTATCTCCACGATAAAGTAGAGGCAACTCAACATTTTCTTGTGCGGATGTACATGCAAGCAAATTAAAACCTTGAAATACAAAACCGAGGTAACGTCTACGAAGGCGTGCGCGCTGGTCGCGTGATAATGCTTCCACATGTGCACCCTTAAAAAGATACTGACCAGAACTAGGCGTATCGAGACAACCTAGGATATTAATTGCAGTAGATTTACCTGAGCCACTAGGCCCCATGATGGCGACGAATTCACCAGCAGCGATGTTTAGGTCAATGCCCTTCAGCGCCATTAATTCGTTGGCGCCTTGCCCATAGCGCTTGCATACACCGCGTAGTTGAATCAAAGTCTCTGTCATTTTACATTGACCGCCTTCTGCGCCGTGACTACCATCATCCCAGCCTTCAAATCGCCGTCTGTGATTTCGGTCATGTGTCAATCGCTGATACCTGACATCACGGCAACTGGCATACCATAAGCCCCTTTACTGTCTTTCGCAAGCACCCAAACTTGACGTGCCGCGACAGCGCTAGAGCTATTGGCGGCATCCTTACGCCTGCTCTCATTCTTTGGCGAGCCAAGCGCAATGCCTGATGATAGGCTCTTTTTGACTTCTGATGCGGCTGTTGTAGGTGTGTAGCGCAAGGCCGAGTTTGGCACCAAAAGCACATTCTTACGTTCGATGGCCGTAATGGTGGCGGTGGCTGTCATGTCTGGATGCAAACTAAGGTCTGTTTTATCAAAATCTAAATAGGTGAGATTAATAACAACATTGTCGGTAATCGTCGAGCCAAAACCAACGCAGGTAATACGTGCCGGAAAATTGTGCGTGGGATATGCACTCACCGTAAAAGTAGCATGCTGTCCAATTTTTACTGAGCCTACATCCGCTTTATCTACATATACCCATAATCGTAATTTCGCAAAATCTTCGGCTACTGTAAACAAAGTCACAGCCTGTAACGAAGCTGCTACAGCGTTATCTGGGTCCACAGTGTGAGTGAGCACAACAACATCGGCAGGAGCGCTGATTGACGCTTTTGAAATATTAATCTGATCGGTTGATAATGCGGCACGTGCATCGCCGACACAAGCACGCGTACTAAGGTCGTCAGCCAAAGCACGGTCATGTGTAGCACGACCCACGTCAAGCTCATTTTTTGAAGGCACTTTTCCGCCTTACAGTCGCGCTACCTCTTTAAGACGCTGCAATGTAGATGCTGATTCCTTTATCGTCGCATCTATTTGAGAAACTTTGGCGGTCGCTGCAGATAATGTCGCCTTAGAGCGCAATACCTGATCGCGCAGCTTGGCAGTATCAAGCTAGACCAATACCTGTCCTTTCTTGATGACGTCATTTACGTCAACATTAACCTTAAGCACGGTACCTGAAAGTTCGCTGCCAATATTGATTGAACGTGTCGGTTGAATGGTGCCGTTGGCAGTTATGGTCAACGTTAAATTACCACGCGCCTCTGTTTGTGTTTCATAACTTGGCATTGCATTCGCTGCGCGGCGTGCCTGCTAATACCAGAGACCAGCAACTGGCAATATCAGTACTACGGCGAAGGCCCATATTGCTGGGCAGCAATACCATGGAGCCAATGCTGGTTCATCTAGTAAGGTGGCAATGTCAGTTTCAGCTGTTGCTTTATTGGCTATTTCAGGCACAGGCACATTGCCAGCTGGAGGAGTCATGACTTTCATAGCCGGCGGGTTCAATTTGTTTTTTCATTAGGTGGTTTTGCCAGCTTATTATTTAGCCAGCCACCACATAGTCCCTTATAGAGACCCACATGATCTACGCCTACATCACCGCCAGCACTTGCCACAGTGTCTTGCGTAGTTAATAAAGAGAGTTGAGTATCGAGCACAGTTTGAAAATCAACCAACCCGCTGTCATAGCGTTGTCGCGCCATAATAGCGGCTTTGCTTGCGGCCTCAGCTGCTAGTGTTAACCGTGAAAGACGCTCAAGATCACCGCGTAATGCAACTAGCGCATCTTCCACTTCTTGAAGCGCTTTAAGAACAGTTACTTGATAAGTAAAACGCGATTATTGCAATACTACCTCTTGAGCCCTTACTTTGGCACGCCATGAACCCCCATCAAATAACGGCATTGCAACATTGGCTAGTAAAGAACTTACAACCGAATTACCACTAGTCATAGAGCCTAATGTTAGCGCACCTAAGCCAAGCGAATCACTCAGCTTAAAGTTGTGCAACCAAGCCGCGTCAGAGCTTACGCTAGCAAGGCTAGTTCAGCGCTAACGCAATGTTCAGCAGCGCGCACATCAGGGCGCTGACGTAACGTTTCAGCAGGAAAATTTAACGCTAAATTATTAGCCGCCAAAGGTACTGGACTATTTAAAGCAAGTATAGATAACAATGCGGCTGGCGGCTGAGAGGTTAGCACTGCAAGCGCATGACTTAATTGCTCAATTGAAATTTGCAAAGGTGGAATCTATGCCCGAGTTTGCTCAGCTGACACGCGCGCTTGTTCAGCATCAAGTGAGGCAACCAAACCTGCCTGTGTCCGCCATTGCGTAATTTGCAAAGTTTCTAGCTGACTAGTCAAATTGCTATTGGCAATAGCCAATCTGGATTGAGCGCTTCATAGGGCAATATAATTGATTGCAACTTCAGCACAAATGCTCACTTTAATATCACCTAAACTAGCCTCACTTGCTTGCGCAGTAGCTTCTGCAGCAGAAAGCCCGCTGCGATTTTTCCCAAATATATCTAGCTCCCAATCCGCGTCTAATCCAACTGTAAAGTTATTGATTGCTTCATAACGCCCAGATTTACTTCGCTGGGCAGAGGCAGAGCCGTCAACTGTTGGCCACAACGTGGCGTCAGCAATATCTCGCAATGCTCTCAATCAATGCAGATTTTGCACTATTTACGCTAGTGTTGGCCTGCAGGGCAGCATCAACAAGTTAAACCAAAAGCGGATCATCTAAACGTAACCACCACTTTGCTAATGAGCTTGCATCTGAACTTGCAAATGTTTTACCAACTGACCACTTTGCTGGTGTATCAATAGCAGTTGGTTCGGCACGATTGGGTTTAAATACTATGCAACCATTTAAATGCAATACCAGAATGCCGATGAGGATAAATGTGTATTTTTTATAAATCACAATAGAGAGAGCCATTGTTTTACAAATCCCTTAATACATTTGCAATTAATCCAAATACGGCTTTTGATTCATACGGCAATCCACAACCTCATTATTCAAGTAGATTTCACATAAAATATACCCACTTAACTTAGATGCTTGCGGACATGATCAACAGCAACATTAACGGCAGCTTTGTAGTCACGCCATTTATCAGCGGCAGCCTGTTTAAGTTCGTCTAACTTGGTCTCAGCATCTTTTATTTGTTGCTGTAACTCCAAAATCTCCGCATTGATTTTAGTGTTCATTTCTGTTTTATCGCTCAATACTTTTTTATTGAGTTCAGCTAATTTAACGCGACCTTTTTGAATATCCTGCTCAGCATTGGCTACAAAAGCATCTTTAGCTACTTGATGAGATGCATATTCAAACTCTGGTATTTGTTTAATAGACTCTTTAGTAGCACCTCTGAGTACCATTTTGTCGTTGACTTCATTGATTTGGGTTACTGGGATAGCCACATCATATTTGCCCATACCTAAAAATCCTCCAGTACCGACTATGGCGTATGACAAACTCTTATTTGGGGCAATAATTAAATCGTTAACATTACCTATTTTGTCACCTAACTCGTTAAAAATGGGTTTATTCATGATGCTTTTTTTAACGCTCCAACCTGAAGCTATTTCGGTGACTTCACTCACGGTTACACCAATGACGCTCGTTCCAACCACTTCTGCATGAGCGTTTAAGCTCACAGTTTGCAGACCAACTATCAGTAATGCCGAATGTAATATCGTGTTTTTCATTTTTATCTTCCTTGGTTTATTTAATAAAACTTATACAAGATTTTATTTGTACCAAGCTCAGCAATTAGAGTCTGTTCGCTAACGCTCTTAGAAAATAAGATTAAAAAAATGAAAAATAGCTATTTGATATTATTTTTTACAATGTGGGTTTGCGAACAGTTGCCATAAATATTCCAAGCCATAATCAATTTTCTTTAACTTACTGGAAATAAATATCATGAAAACAGATACTCAGTTACAAAGTGATGTGATGGCAGAACTTAAATGGGATGACTCTATTAACGCCACTAAAATTGGTGTTGAGGCGAGTAGTGGCGTTGTCACTTTATCAGGCCATGTTGATAACTACAGCCAAAAATGGAGCGCTGAACGTGCTGCACAAAAGGTATGTGGCGTAAAAGCATTGGCAGTCGAAATTGATGTGGTACTTAAAGGTTCAAGTAGTAAAAGCGACACGGACATTGCACGTACTGCAGAAAACGTATTGGAATGGACTACAAATTGGCCAAAAAACCATGTAAAAGTGATGGTGGAAAGTGGCTGGGTAACACTGTCTGGCGAGGTTGATTATGAATATCAAAGAGAATTAGCTTCAAGTGCAGTACGTCACTTAATGGGTGTCACGGGTGTATCTAATCAAACAACGGTTAAGGCAGGTTTAACAACAGCTCATATTAAAGACGATATCCAAGCCGCTTTAAAACGCCGTGCTTTGGCAGATGCTCAAGAGATTATGGTGACAGTTGATGGTGGAAAAGTGACTTTAACTGGGGTTGTGCATAGTTGGTCAGAGCGAGATATGGTGAGTGATTCAGTTTGGAATACTGCGGGTGTTACTGATGTAAATGACAATATTTCTGTAGCTTATTAAGCTAACCATAATAGCTTTATCACGGAGTACATTTTAAATGTGCTTTGTGGTAATTATTTCTAAAGTCAGCTGATTAAGCAAATTGAAATTGGCTTATTTTTTTTAATACACAAAAATTTCTAAAATGGCCTTTAGCAAACCACTACTCGCAACTGGCCACGAGCAGCGGTCTACTTATGAGTCTTGTTAGCTGGTGCGTGCTTTAAACCAATTTCATGCCAACTTGTTTCACTGATATGGAAGTCGAATTTTTTCGCAGAAGCCTTTATGCGTTTCCATGCCATATCTCGTTCAGCGTTGCTTAGGCCTTGTACCTGATTAAATCTCGCGATAGCGTTTCGAACATGACTCTCATTTTCTAATGGAAACCAACGCTGGTGGTATTTATTTCTAATAAGTATTAGTTGAATAGTTTTGTGTTTCATTGCCGCTGGATTTGCAAATACTACTTGTTGCCCAGGCATGATTCTTGAGGCTTTTAATTCTTTATGGTGGCTAACTAACCCAGAATTGAGCTGGATCCGATTTAGTAGAGGGGCAAGCCATAAGAATTATGCTGCAATTTGACCTCTCAAAGTGTGTACAACTCAGCTGAGTATTGGAAGAAGAAGTCCGCGCTAGGTTTAATGCATCTCAGCATTGTAGTGTGTATCTAAGGGCACCAAATAAAGGGTTGTTAACTACACTATTATTGTCGTCACTCATGATTAAATCCTGATTTTTATAATTAGAGGTAAAGTTACTCAACGCGCCGCAGTCTCGATCAATTGTATTAGGGTGTGGGGTTGACTCTGCCTTGTGCGGGGTGAAAATTTATAGCCATTTTTGTTATAGTTATCTTAATTCAGTTCTTTAATGTACTCATTGAGTACTTCATCTTTCAAGCTGGGTGCATTTGGGTCTGCACGTTTAAGATCCGCGGACATACGTTCAACTAATCCTAAAAGCTTTTCACGGTCAGTTATATGAGGTGGTATTTTTACATCAGCTCGAATTTGGTTATTTGGAGTGATCTGCGATTTTTTTGGTCCGCTTTTACTAGAGCCTTCAGCACCATATACCTCA
>JAYTHN010000428.1:0-24130 GCA_043732505.1 Methylotenera sp. | reverse complement strand
GCAACAAAACAAGCTTTGGCGTCGTCGCTGTATATGCTGAGAATAGTCCTAAAAACTCGATCAAGTATGACGATTCACTTGAGCAAAAGTCTGTACTGCCGTTCGCTAATGTTGGCACCTCTTTTACGATTTTAGATGCGGATGTGACAGAGCCAGGGTTGATTAATGTACATTGCCTTGGTAAACAAAGGTTCAGTGTTAAGTCTGCCCTTCAACAAAAAGACGGGCTGTGGATAGGAGAGGTGGAAGACATTGCTAACGATGGCAATATGCCTATTCCAAATGACTTACAAACCACAAAAATACATCTTCAAAAGCTGATTGAAGCTATTACTTGTCAAGATATAAAAGAACTAGATATGCCAATTGGTAAACCTTACAAGCTTAATGACTGTGCATGGGTTGCAAACCGCTGGTGCGAAATCATCAATATGCCGCTCATTCAAAAACAAAGAATGCTAGAGTTAGATAGCCCGCTAGTCAGGCTAGAACTTATTCAAGACATATTAGCAATCGAGTTTTCTGAAAAATAAAGTTGTCATAGTGCTATAGTAGATAGTATGTATCTATATAAAATACCCATCGTTTGGCGCACACTGAGTTCATCATTACGATTTTTTAAGTTAAAGTATGATTTCAGTGATTATTTAAATATTTAACTAAAACGCACTCACTTTAAGGGTTTCACAAGATGTTATCAATGTACGAAATTGCTATTCCACCGCTTAAACGCATGCTTACTAACCTTTCATCTATTCTCCAAAAAGGTGAGGCGCACGCGGATGCTAAGAAAATTGACCACAGCGTATTTCTCAATGCGCGTTTGGCACCAGACATGCACCCACTTACACGCCAAATTCAAATTGCCACAGATATGAGCAAAGGCGGTGCAGCACGTTTAGCCGGCGTTGAGATTCCCAAGTATGAGGATAATGAAGCAACTTTTGCTGACTTACAGGCACGCATCAGCAAAACACTCGCTTTTATAGATACGATTAAACCTCAGCAACTAACAGGCTCAGAAGCTCGCGATATTGTGATTTCCGTACGCGGCACCAGCTTAGAATTTAAAGGCCAAGCCTACCTGCTCAACTGGGTGAATCCGAACGTGTATTTTCATGTGACTACGGCTTATAATGTTTTACGTCACAATGGCGTTGAGCTTGGCAAGCCAGACTATCTTGGTCCTAGAGACTAACGTGTATTGCTAGAGCATATTAAGATGATGACCAGCATTTAATAAGTATACTTTAACGATATATGAGAATAGGATTAAATTTGAAATACCTGATTGCAATCTTAGTAATAGCTGGCGCTGGGGGATGGTGGTTTTTTATCGCACCAAATGATTCATCTAACAACACGCTCACGCCAGCTCAAGCTTTGCTAATTAAAATAGGTGATAAATGTGCGGGAATCGCAGAAAACGCCATTGCTAATCAAACCCCGATTGTAGAGTTTCAAAAGTTAGAGTTACTTAGCAAACGAACCACAGTGCTCACAAACTGCATGCACGACAATGGGTATAATCCAAATCCGGCTTGGTTAAAATATGCTCAACCAATCGCTCAAGCCAGCGCTACTGAAGATAAAATTTCATACGATGAAGCACTGGCAAATTTTAGCCGTAGTGAAATGCAACTCTTTACCCCTAATAAATCACACCCCATTTACTGGGCTAAAACTAACTGATTCAAATCCAAGTTAAAGTCTAACTTTAAGTTAAGCACTTTTAAAACTTGTAAGTTTGATAAAACATTTACTTTGTAGGATTCCGCTGACTTATCGAAGCTAAATAATCAGAGTACACTTAATTTCGTAAATCTAAATCATCAATCAAGGTAACTTATGGAATCGTCAATTCATACACTCAACAACCTATTCGCACAACTCGGTTTACCTTCAGATGAAGACTCCATCATTACTTTCATTAAAACGCATAGACATTTATCAACCAGTGTTTTATTATCCGAAGCATCCTTTTGGACACCCACGCAGGCAGCATTTTTACGTGAGGAGATTTTGAATGATGCGGATTGGGCAGAAGTGATTGACCAATTAAATATTAGCCTGCACGCGGTTTAAGGTGCCTTAATGCGCAAATTCTTGACTGCTTTCTGCTTAGCCATACCAACCTTAATTAGCACTGCAAACGCCGCAGAAATCAGCATGCGACCTGGATTATGGGAAATCACTACAACTTCAGACTTGCTAGGCTTAGTGCCACATATTCCAGCAGATCAAATCCAAAGTATTAAAGACCTAGCTAATCAATACGGGGTTGAAATGCCCCAAATTAAAAATGGCGCCGCAATTTCTAAAGCTTGTGTCACAGCAGAAATGGCGAATCAAAAATCGCCGCCTATTTTCGGTGATAATCAATTAGGCTGCACCACTAATAACTCAACCCGTACTGGTAACAACTACAAAATGGACTTTGTTTGTGATAGCGCAGATTTAAAAGGCAACGGTACAGCTGAAGGCGTGATTACAAGCCCAGAAAGCTTCTCAGGGAAAACTAAATTTAGCGGCTTAGCACAAGGTAATGCCATGAATGAGCAGGCGGATGTGAGTGGGAAGTGGGTTGGGGCGAATTGTGGGGCGGTGAAACCGCTTCAATAAAATCAATCCACATATTAATCTGCTACTTGTTAATCACACAATTAAAAATAACTGCGTTATTTAATTGGATTTTGTATCAGTAATCCGTCAACATTCAAGCCATGTTGCATATCTTCAGAAAGTAAATGCTTAGATTGCGCAATTAACGCAGCTGAACAAATATGCGCATCATAAAAGGTTAGTTGATATTATTGTTTACACAGTTTAATTGCTAAGGCATGCGTAGCTGCTGTAAGTGGCACAATGTCTAAGTTGGCTTTTACTGCTAGCAAAAGTGCGTCAACTTCATCCCAGTTTAGTTTTAACTTGCGCCTGCAAACCGAAACTATTCCGTTCAGTACCTGCACACTAATCACGCCACCAGCTGAAAATATTGCCTCAGCTTTATCAGCCTTAACCGTTTCACTTGAGAACAAATATAAAATGATATTGCTATCAATAAAAGGCTTACCCACTCTATTTCTCGCTCGTTAGCTTCTAAGCGGTCGAAACAAAAATCTTCTGGCAAACGGCCACGTAAAGCACGTAATCGTTTTAAAAGCTCTTTTCCATCAGGCTGCTTACTCACTGCCACAGTTCTTTCCCCCAACACGTGTAAATCTAACTCTTCACCCTCTTTTAAATCAAGCGCTTGCACTACACTAGCAGGCAACCGCACCGCCAGCGAATTACACCATCTTGCTACTTGCATGGTTTTATCATTAAATGATATACAATAAAAATAAGAATATCATTACTGAATAATATGTTTGTGAATAAATGCTTGGAATATTATGCTGCAAGCCGTTGATGAACATGTAGGGAGGGCTTTAACTCCACGCGGTGCAATGTTTCAAGGTTAATTACGCGTGGGTTGAAGAACCCGTCTTAATTGGCTGGCAATTTTTTTATAAACTTATCAAAAATTTCAATATCTTGCTTCTTACTTATTATCTTTTTGAATTCAGCTAAATTTGATTTTATAAGTAATTTTAGACCTGCATTGACTGGGCTTTTAACTCTATCTTTGGTGCTTTTTAAAGAACTTACCCATTTCGCCAGTTCTGAATAAGTTAAGTTATCAATATCTAACCTTTTAAAAGATTTAATATTTTCAACAGTTTCAAGGATAACAAGCTTCTTTAAGTCGTTTTCTTCATATAAAACATCTAATCCAGAAATAACTGCTACGAACTCTTGAATATAATGAGGTTTTTTAATCTTCTGAGCTTGAGATAACTCCAAGGCTTTAATGTCTTCATCTGTAGCTTCTCTTGATTTTTGAAGTACATTTGAACGAGACTTAACCATTGCCACAATTGCTCTAACAACTTCATCGGGGCAATCTTTACCTTTACTTATGAGATACTGAGATACTGTATAAATTCAGTAAATTCCATACACAGAGTTTCTAGATTCTAAAATTTCATTTTCTAAATCATCCAATTGAAGACTAAACGTGAATAACAAGTCTCGGTGACTTTTTGCTATAACTTCACGATTGTGCTGATTCGCAAAAGTAGTGAAGTCAACACCAAAATAGTTTTTGCCACAAATATGCCCAATATTTGTTACCGCGCCACTCTGGGTCTGTGCAATATAACCTTTATCATGTGCTGTATTGTATGCCCAACCACAATGAATATCTTTTAAATGGTAACTACCAATAATGGCTTTAAGTTTATGTTTGGCTGGATCTAATCCCTTAACATAATTTGGAATTGCTTCTATATCAGACCAGCTTTTTCGGACTGAAAATTAACCCTCGTGTGGGGTAAGGCATAAGCTGCGATTCCACATCCAATAAAATCAATCAGTTAGCACAACTAGAGCAACTATAACCTGAGATTAAAAGAAAGCATATATTGCGATTTAGCACATAACAGTTAGGCATAAGCTGCGATTTTCCAAATTGGTACAAATTGAACACTGCATCCCTAGATAGCTATAGATAGCAGCACTGTACTTTTAAGCATCTACACTCAACCTATATAAATTAGTTGTAATGTAATTTACATAACTGTTGAAAATTTTTCAGGATACCCCCCAGAGAATTAATTACTAAATAAGGCAGTGAATCAAGAGTATGGTGAAAATCTAAACTAATAAGTCTATTCAAGCCGACTTTGTCATGGAGCAACGACAAATGTACTGCAGATTTTTGATTGGTTATTTCTAATATTATTTTACTTAATTAAGGACAAGTTTCACTTTGGAGTTAATAGTAACTGAGTCGAACATACTCTCAATCTAACTTACACTTATCCTATATTAGATCTTACAAATACCTCATGAAACTAAATTTCCCATACTGCAGTCACCATACCTATAATTGATATTTGTAAAGTTTTGTGTATTCGCAAATTATAGGGAAATGCTGCAAGCTTGTTAAACTTCGTAAAATAATGTTGATTCAACTTTTTTACTTTCTGCTTTATGACAAGCTATTTAGTAGTGAAAAGAGCAAAATACTGCCCAAAACTGTCATTGGTTCGAGTGTTGAATTGTGCTTTCGATTGATCCAATTTTCACTTAAATTTGCATTTAAATTTGACCCATTTGTGTAAATACAATTCTTTGCCATGCCTAGTTAGTAACTTATCTGAGCGGGTCATTTCAAAATACATCTAATTGGTCAATATTTAATGCAATTCATCAGATATGAAATTTTTTTAACAAAATGAATATCATCAATGAGCCGATTGATCAGTTGATTACTTAATCCTGAATTGGATTATTTGACAAATCTCAGATTTATTAAACAAAATATCTCCAATTTCATCGCCCGTTCTGCCAACAGGAGTGATTTGCTTGTTTAAGACTGCGCTAATAATCGAAACTAATACATCAGCACTACATTTTTTACGCATTATGCTTTTCATACTTATATGCTGCTCAACATTCGCATTAGCTACTAACTTGATCATATTGACAACCTTGTTACGAAACTCAACCAAGTCCACTTCACAGTAGCCATCAAGGCCATATGCAAGGTGGGTCATCTTATAAATATTTTCTTTTTTGAGTAATTGTAGTAATTTGACATGCAAACCAAGAAACTTGGCCGCATCACGAGCTATATAGTAGATTCCCTTACATGGCTTGAAAGGAACATCTTTAGTCAGATCAAAAATCAGTCTGGTTCTGGAACCACTTGTTAAAGGCTTACCTTTTATCAATCCATCTTTTACATACTTAATGGCTGTTGGAGGCATAACTCCAAGATATTTTGCCAAGCCATTTATGCCGACTATGTTTCTGGAGGTTTCGACTCGATTGGATACTCTAATATCTATGAAGCCATTTTTCTGCCATCTCTCATTACCAAATGAAACAAATGCCTTTCGAAGAAAGGCAATGTCATTTTCAGGGAAGCCTGACCTAAAGAATGATCCATAAAAACGGTGGAATTGACTGTGTAAATTAAAACTGGTCGCCTTGTTTGCATGCCGAGTATCTTTTGGAAGGTTTTCTAAATAATCATACAACCCATGAGGCCATCTGCTCAGAAACCCGGATGCAATCTTCAGAGCATTTAATTCTGGCGGTACGCCTTGCTGAACGTTAAAAATGGTTTTTCTTTTACTCCCTTGTTCAAAGCGATTAATAATCCTAAGTAAAGTGGATAGCGATATATTATTGAGCTCCAACAAAGGAAAGCCAGCATCAATAAGCCTTGAATTATTCAGGATATCGCCGTGCAACTTCCCTTTAATCAGCGTCATAATGTTCAGAATCGAATCATCTTCTACCAGATCACCTCTTAGTTCTGATAAATCATGCCCGCATGAGCAAGTCAGCAACCCTTGTCTGTGCCAACTCAGCGGCTTATTGCACTTTGGACAGGCTGATATTACTGCTCTTTTGTGTACTGGGCAGACCATCGCATGTTTCATATCCCAGAAGCCATCAACATGATGGTTCTCCAAAATACATTCTGGACAAATTTTTGCAGATTTAATGTTGATGCACGATGAAGGAATGAAATGATTCATCACTCGCCATTGCCGCCTACCAGGCTTGCTTTTGACGAGAGCTGGTTCAGTTGCTAGAGAAAATTCAACCAGTTCACGTGCAAACAGTTGAGACAATTTATCCAATGGTGGCCTCACCGATCTGATTTCATTTTCAGAAAGACCTGCATATCGAAGAATCATACTTGGTGATTCATAACCGTTCATTTCGGACGTTCTTAATATCAGTCCCATCAGGCTTTCGCCTGACATTGGGCGTGGCGTTACTACTAATGGATGAATTTGACTACTCATGGCGTTGCAGGCCTTAATTTGTATCTATTGTGTTGAATGGTATGCTGCATACTCATTTATGCCAGTGCCTCGCGTGTTGTACGGGGCTTATATCGACGTAAAGACTTTTCTGGTACATAATCTTCAGCACGAAGCCCTACTCTGGATGCCTTTTCAAATGCATTGCCATCCGTGAGATTAAATTTCTTGCTAAATGGACTGGTTGAAAACTGATCTACTTCACTGACAAAACGCTGATACCCACTATCCAGATCTTCAATTGTGATGGAGGTACGTTCATCGTCAATAACGTTCCATGCAGCCAACCGTATGATGTTAAATACGTAACCGGTCAAACCACCTGATGCGAGATAAAACCGATAAGCCATCTCATCACTGCCAAGGTCAACAGTATGGAATTGTTGTCGTAACAATCCTGTAAATCCATCAAGAAGCCCAAGAAACTGATTACGTAAATTATCATCTTTCCATTCAAATCGTGGCAGTTGAATAGACTTGGTAAACCTGCCTCGTAACTGCTCGTTCTGACCAAGCACAGCCTCTCCATAAGGCAATCCTGCTATGATAGTCACAATCTTAGCCTGGTTAAGCAGGTTCTTCAGCCAATCAGATACATGATGAATGACAGTGAATTTTGTGGACTTATCAACAAAGTTCTGGAATTCATCAAGAATTAGAACGCGGGTCTTACATCTCTTTAAATACTTCAGAAGTCGACGTGTTTTTTCTTGTTCCGTGCCTTTATCAGCCAACGGATCGCCAAGCGCAGCGAGGATCTCTGATGCCAGACCCTTAACCGTTGGTTTGGAAGGCACTTCTACGTACAGCACTGGCACCATTAATCCTTCTTCAGTGCGATATGTCGGATGCGCAGCCCTAAAGCCTTCTAACAATCTTGTTTTACCTGTTCTGGATTCTCCAGAAATAAACAAGCCAATCGGGTCTCTGATAGTTTCTGCCACATCAAACCCTTGTTCTAGGTATTTAGTCGCATTAATAAATGCGGTGTGGGGCACGAGCATGCTTTCAATGAACGTCCTGAGCTGGGCCTTATTTAGTTTTGGTTGATCTGATTTCATTGCATTGCTCCTGATGAGAACTTCTATTTGTAAGTTCGCCAACGAAAGTTGGTCTTCTGGTGCTAGTAGACTGAACAACCTTTGGCGTTATTGGAGGTTGTTTGCCACCGACCACGACATCCTTGGCAACTTTCTCGTGTTTATTTTTAATTAGCAGATGGTTTTTAACGCGGGTCTTTTTTGAAAACTCACGTATGCCTTTTTCAGCGAGATCAGTGAGTTCAGATTTGGCCAATGCAAGCGCCTCAACATCATCCATACCTTCGAGATACTTTTTCGAATAAGCCTTGCAAGCATTATGCTGATAAAGCGTCAGGCCTTCGGCATACTCCTTATATATTGTGACAACAGGTACACGTACGGTCTTACCGTCAGGCGGAAATACGTGAATAGAACCAACATCCTCCGGATCCCATTTAACCGTCACTTTCTTGAGATCTCCAAACTGCCTTCGTACCTGACCTAGCTCATCACTGTTATAGCGAAGCACATTAAGCTCGATGCCTAGATGGGTAAGTGTGCGTGTTTCAATAACCCCCATTACAGCATCTAACTCATTGACGTTCGCTACCATTGGAATATCTTCAGGATTGATTGCTTTTTCCCATGCATCATGAGGTTTATCTCCAAGCGTTGCATGTGTGGTCTGGTGATAAATATCAACAATCCACTTAGCGATTATTTCCTCCATAGTCTTCAACGGTATTGCAGCACTAGCGCCTGGGTTGTACTCACCTTTTTTCTTAATTGCTGAGAACGTCCTCCCTGGCATCCCGTCAGTGACGGCATTATTCAATGTTCCAATTGCACGCTCGATATGGCCTTTCCACCAAGGCGTCTTTCTTGGACAAAAAGAAATATTGATTCCTAGCTGCAAACATGCATCCTCCAAGCTCTTACAGTGAAACTCCATGCCGTTGTCCACAACAAGATCTTCCATACAACCAAACATAATCCAAACTCCTTTAACGCTTGGCCAACGTTGATGTAGATTCACTTTTGGTTGCAACGCCATTTTTAAAGCTCGTGCAACCGTCATCTGCGATGGTGGGTCGAAAGAGATGCTAAAGCCCAATATAGCTCGACTAAACACATCAATAATCAATGTTAGCCACGGACGTCCAAGTGGCAGTCCGGTCTCTCCATCCACTACAATCAGATCCAGCTGCGTGTGGTCAATCTCAACCCGCTGTAGCGGCCTTATGCAAATAGTGCCATGCACAGCATTGCGAAACTTATGTTTTGCAGTGACATATCCGTCTCTATAGAGACATTTGTCATATTCAGATATAGCATCAATAATTGACTTGATGTAGGACATAGTAGGCTTGGGTAGTTGGCTATCATCTGGTAATAGCTGATTTTCAGCGCAAACCAGCTTAATCGCGAATTCTAATGTCACTTTTACACTGGGCTTTTCTTGCTTGAGATATATTCTTTCAATGGCTTGACTACAAATTTCCGTGACTTCAAATGGATAGCGATTTTTTTTGTTACCTTTCCTTCGATCACCCGATCCAAGTGATCGAATATCGCGCCCGGATTCAACATAACGTTTTAGCCACCTTGCCAGCGTTGCTGTATGCGGAGGGTTTTTCCACATCGGCTTCCAGAGTTCTTTTACTCCTTCCCCTAAAGATCTTTGAGAGCGTAAATCGCCATAATTTTTAAGGTACGATTCAAGGAACCATCGCTTTATCTTCATTTCCTCTTTCTCTACCGGTGGATAGAGATCGAGATGCGCCGCAATTTTGCTACCATCCTTTTGAGAAAGTATCTCTGGTATATAGGGTGGCTTATCATTATGGAAGCTGATTTCGCCACTGACATACTTTTCATGAAAGGCATCTACTGTCAGATGACTCGTTTTTTGCGTTTTATCATTAAATAATTGCCACTCGTTGCCAATTAACCTTTCCAATTTATATATGGCATTGTTCCATTCAATACGTTGTCCTGTATTCATGTATGCGGCACCCATTACATTTCTCCCTGGCTGTTCCAGCGAACCAGCGTTTGATCAGTGATGGGTTCAGACAGGTCGCAGAAAACTACCCCTGAGATTACTAAACTATAAATCCAGCTTCTTGCATCTGTATGTCCTAGCAGTGTAATAAGTGCTAAGAGCTCCATACTGGCTTCATCATTTAACATACATCTGACCATTTCCCATATCGTCTCAGGCATCGGCATCTTGCTATAAAGCAGGAGATACTTGGCATTTTCAAGATAAGCGAGACTCTCCACCTGTTCTGGCACTACCATCAGATATTGATAACCCTTATGGCGCAATAAACCGGCTATTAGATGAGTTCGATCCGCCAAGGCCTGATCAGTAATAGCGCTTTCTGGTTTAACCTCGATGAACATTTTGATACCGCTTCTTAGCACAACCAGAATATCCGGGTAATGGCGATGTTCAATGCCATCCACACCGCTGTATTTCAATTCTGCTGGCTGTTCACTGTAGGCGGAGACTAATGGTGATATTTCTAATATCTGAAATGTTTCCAGCTCATACATTGATTCCCAGTGCATCATTCGGCCATTCTTTTTAGATGGAAATTTGCCAGTCATGCGTGAATTGGATCGACGCACTACTTTGCGTATTCGTTTTCCAAATTCTGCAAACTTTATTGTGAGATGTCCAATTATTGGACTTATCTCAATAGCAGATAATCCATCTTTATTTTGTGGCATGGCTTCCAGCAGGACTGAAAGATGTGGGTACTGACTGATTACTTGGGTAACTTCAGAGCGCTTACGCATCCGCATTAATACTTCATTCATTTGCGATTCCTTTGCTTTCACCGTGCAGGAGAATGTCTCACCTGCATGTGGCTAATATGATTTGAATGGCGTAATTGCACATTCATAAAAAGGGAATTTCATGCCAGTCATGTGTTATTGACAGGAATGTAAAGGAAGCGCAGAATGCATGCTGGTTTTCACATCAATACGCAATTCCAAACCGTAAATCCAGTTAGCGCTGGGCTTGCGGTTTTTGCTTTCTAATCTCCAGATTGCTTATATATCTCTACATAATATATCCCCCTTGATAGGTTATTTTTTACAGGTCAAGCATGTTTTACGAACATCATTGATTGGCTAATAATAATAACCATCTAGAAACATGACGTGTTAACGCAAACTTTCCACGACGCCCTGGAACATCAAAGACTTTGATACCTAATGTTCTGTTGGAAATAGCGAGCTTGAATGTTGAGTAAGATTTATAACCCAACACGTGCATTAATGAATGGCAATCCATTAATTCCCCGTACTGCATAATTAATTGTTTATCGATACATTCTGACTTGTCCATTAGCTGCATTGTTTGCTTATAATTTTGGAGGATTCGTACATATTATCGAGCTGTAGGTATAATTAAAGTACAGTAAAATATAGATAAACTTATACTTTTGGCCCGTCCACCAACCACTTATGCTCATTCGCTAAGAGCTCGTTTCTATTACGCAATTATCAAAAGTAAATGTGCACTAAATGACGCTCAAAAAGACATGGCATTCTGTGATCCACGTTTAGTCCGGTCATATTCTGATCGTAGGCGAATTTTCAACCGCATGAAAAATGGAGAAATGCCATATAGAGACGCCCAAAGGCTTATGTTTATTGAACGCGTAAACCAATACAAGGGATTAGAATTTACTGCAGAACTTTATAACGCCGAGTTTTGGGAAATGATTAATCTACCGCATAGTGACGATCAGAACGATTTACTCATACTTAAATTAATTAATAAATTGGGGCTTTCTTCTGGCAAATATACATATGCCATTCTTGGTCAAATATATCAACTAGAGAGTCAATTCGGTAGCTTGAATTTGATGAATCAAAGCTTTGAGGCAAATCCAGATGATTTAGTTGATTACGATGAAGCACTCAGGTCGCTTTTGCAAGATCACACTTATAGCTTAGATTCTCTTGCATTCATTGCCGCTCTATACAGAGATGCACTCTATTATGGAAGAGTAAATGTTGCACTAATGCTTAGTATCAATTTTGGTACTAAATTGGGTCTTATATGTATGCGTTATGACGTTGATGCATTACTATTGAAGGAACTGGTGAAAATATCTAAGGAGAATATTTTAACTATAAGTCCACCTAATGATTCGAGTCTGCTTGAGCGATTAAAAATTCAAGCCGAAATATTAAATGATCCACTTAACCTCCATTTGAAGTATTTCCTAATGCTACATGAGAAGTTATAAGATATTAATTCTAATAGAAATTGTTGAGGATGATTGTGAAATAGATATAACTCGGAAAACTGCAATTGGAAATAATATATACTATAGGGATGAATCTAACTACTTCTCAAAAACTTATAGTTTCTTTATTTCAGATACCTGAAGATTACCGAGTAAAGTTAGCTGCTATAGCAAAACGTTCAAACTCAAATGGACAGAAAATCTCAATCAACACCTGCATCATTGAAGCCCTTGAAAACTATTTAAACTTGGCTCTATATGACCAATCAAAACCAGTTCTTCCTAAAGGGCCTTTGCGGGCATTTACTGTAAGAACATCTAGTCAGCTTAAACATAAAATTACTCATTGCGCTGCCACTTGGCAATTAAAAAGTTCTTATCCTGTATCAATGAACGCTATTGTCAACACTTCAATACTCAGATATTTGGAGAATAAGATTCAAGGGTGCAACCCACTTTAAACGATTTTTTTGAATCAACTACCCAAGTGTTTCAACCATTATGCATCCATGAATTAACACTGTAAGTGCATTCATTCATAATTAATAGATTACGTTAAGTGCCTATCATGCCTCTTTAAACTTTAAAGTTTTAGATCAACTTTTCATATTAAGTCCATAGTAATCGTTTGTTTAAAGCTACCATCTATACATTACGTATCGGCAATAAGCTTATCGAATATTTCAACTTTTGTTTTATAAACGATGTGCTTCAAATCACCGCATAGTTCTTCTAAAAATCTCCTAAAAATTAACAGGTTCATAACAAATCTTAATAACCAATTATGAGAAGTCAGGGAATTAATTGGTTAAGCTGCAACATTAGCTCGCCGTTAGTTCTGATGATTTGAGAGCTTTATGATAGCTCTTACTTAATAAATTATTAGCGGCATACAAAAAATCAGCAATTTTGGTTTATTTATATTTGATATGTTGACAATTAATTTTAAATGTATAGTATATACTATATGAAAACTTACAGAAATAGATCAGTTACAAAGCATCCAGCATTGTTTCTGCAAAGAATAGGCTCCAAAGGTAGAAGCCACCTCATGACCCCATCCCTTAATCTATCAATTAAATAGCCGTCACGTCACTTATGGCGGCTTCTAAGGAGCTGTCATGAGAAATATCGAGCCATTTTTTATCGCTCAACACGAGCAAGTAAATAAACGCGTCCAAGAGCTAAGCAAACGGTCTGATGACATTAAATCTAGACTGGCCACGACATTAAAAAAATTGTGGTTATCAGAGCGGCAACTGGCTATGGTCACTAATCTGGAAGTATTTAGCGATTTAAAAATCAGATTTCCTAACTTCATTGAGGCAATTGAGCTATATCAAGCAAATGCAATTGCACTAACAAGGATGGGGCTTCATTTTGAAGCGCCCCCACTGTTATTGGCAGGCGAGCCAGGGTTAGGTAAGACTCTATTCGCTAGTGAAATGGCCAGACTGATTGAATTACCATTTTTTGAAATATCCATGGCCACTATGACGGCATCGTTTGCCTTGTCAGGCGGAAGCCTGCAGTGGGGAGAGGGAGCCGTTGGATTTATCGCTAATTCGATTGCCGACAGCAAATTCGGAAATCCATTTTTTCTTATTGATGAAATTGATAAGCATGGTCATGGAGAAAAATTCAATCCGCTCACTCCGCTCTACTCTTTGCTTGAAACACATTCAGCGAAACGTTTTCGCGATGAAGCATTAGAAATTGACCTAGATGCGAGCAAGGTTATCTGGATCGCAACGGCTAACTATTTGGAAAATATTCCACAACCAATTATATCTAGAATGAAGGTCATTGATATAAAAAGACCTGATGCTCATCAGATGAAAGACGTCGTGGCTAGCATCTACAGCAATTTTAGGAACAGCAAAGCGTATGGCCAGCTGCTAGATCCTAACATTCATGAAAATGCTATGGATTTGCTTAGGATGAAATCTCCGCGTGAAGCAAAACTTGCGATTGATGAAGGGTGCTTAAAGGCCATCTGTGAAGGCCGTAGCACTCTATTACCGAAAGACCTACCAGCAAGCAAAAAGGAGAATTATCGTGTCGGATTTATTTAACAATAAACAAGCATCAGAAGGTAACAATGTGTTTAACCCCCATGATCATTTTTCCACTTTATGTGGAAATGGTCGGATTAGAGTCATTTCACTCACGAGAGTAATCTATAAAAAGGGCTGGGCTGCCATTATTGAAGAGCTGCTGAATAAAATTAAGCGGCTTCCGATTGATATCATCGCGATATCATCCGAGTATGGACAACTAGAGATTAGCTTTGAATGTTACGAGAAAACACAAGAGGTTAGAGTGTGGCGAGCAATTGAACATGCTAAATTAAAATCGCAGCAGACGTGCGTGGAATGTGGGGGTGGATCTAGGCGAAAGATCAGAGGTGAAAATGTAGTGGTCATCTGCAGCGATTGTATCCATATCCAAGAAACCAATGGCGTGACTGGAACATGGTTGGACAAGTATTAATATCCATTATGTTAAGCTATATTTGATGTTGGCAAATTTATGTAAAACACTGGCTTTAATAGCTGTCAATTACCTTAAATAATTGACTCCTAGCCTGCAATTACGCATCTAACATTGCAATCACGCTATACTCTAAAGAAAAATAATAATGGAGTATATGCGTGGATAAAAAGAAGTTGTCCGAACGCGATATCTGTTCTAAATACATCACGCCAGCCATTACAAATGCAGGCTGGGATTTGCACAGCCAAATTCGTGAGGAAGTAGGCTTTACCAAGGGCCGCATTATCGTACGAGGCAAGCTCCATACACGTGGCGAACAAAAACGTGCTGATTACATTCTGTATTACAAATCCAATATTCCGCTCGCTGTCATTGAAGCAAAAGATAATAGCTTCAGCATCGGTGCTGGTATGCAGCAAGCGTTGAACTATGCTGAAACCTTAGCGGTACCCTTTGTGTTTAGCTCCAATGGCGATGGCTTCTTATTTCACGATGTCACTGGACATGCAACAAAAATGGAGCAAGAGTTAACCTTAGATGCTTTCCCATCCCCTGCAGAACTCTGGCAACGCTTTTGCCAGTGGAAAGGTATTGAAACTACCGAAGCTCGTCATACAGTAGAGATGCCTTACTATGACGATGGTACCAACCGCGCGCCACGATACTATCAAGCTAACGCCATCAACAACACTGTAGAGGCTGTGGCAAAGGGTCAGCAACGTATCCTACTGGTCATGGCCACCGGTACGGGCAAGACCTACACAGCATTCCAAATCATTTGGCGACTTTGGAAGTCAGGAACTAAAAAGCGCATCCTGTTTCTAGCAGACCGTAATATTCTAGTCGATCAAACCAAGAATAACGACTTCAAACCGTTTGGTGCGGCAATGACTAAAATCAGCAAACGCCAGATCGATAAGAGTTATGAGATTTACCTATCTTTGTATCAGGCCGTTACTGGTAGTGAAGAAGAGCAAAATATCTATAAGCAATTCTCGCCAGACTTCTTTGACCTGATTATCATTGATGAATGTCATCGTGGCAGCGCGGCGGAAGATTCGGCCTGGCGTGAAATACTGGCGTATTTCTCATCCGCTACACATGTCGGCTTAACGGCCACACCCAAAGAAACCAAGGATGTTTCCAGCATCTATTACTTTGGTGAGCCTGTGTATAGCTATTCGCTGAAGCAAGGCATTGAAGATGGCTTTCTTGCGCCGTACAAAGTAGTGCGTATTGATATCGACAAAGACATACAAGGTTGGCGGCCTAGTAAAGGGCAGGTCGATAAAACAGGCCAGCTCATTGAAGACCGTGTGTATAACCAGATTGATATGGATAGAACGCTGATTTTAGAAAAGCGTACTGAATTGGTCGCTAAAAAAATCACTGAATTCTTAGTGGCCACTGATCCGTATGCTAAAACCATTGTGTTCTGTGATGACATTGATCACGCCGAGCGCATGCGCCAAGCTTTGGTGAATCTGAACCCAGAGCGCGTGAAAGAAAGCCGTAAATACGTGATGCGCATTACTGGTGATGAAATTGAGGGCAAAGCGGAGTTGGATAACTTCATCAATCCAGAAGAGCGCTATCCCGTTATTGCCACTACTTCCAAGCTAATGACGACTGGTGTCGATGCACAGACCTGTAAATTAGTAGTGCTGGATCAACACATCAAATCGATGACCGAGTTTAAGCAGATGATAGGTCGTGGCACGCGCATTAATGAAGATTACGGCAAGTACTGGTTCACCATCATGGACTTTAAGAAGGCTACAGAGTTGTTTGCCGACAAAGACTTCGACGGCGAACCGGTGATGATTTATGAACCTAAAGAAGGCGAATCACCGGTGCCACCTGATGAAGTGCCAGAAGTCATTTTAGATGAGAATGGCAATCCTATACCGCCAGATACTGCTGCCGGCGGTGAAGCTATGCCACCCGATATCGGCATTGATGATGAACCTGGCACCAAGCGCATCAAGTACGTGTTGGGTGATGTCACGGTATATGTAGTATCAGAGCGCGTGCAGTATTACGGGCCTGAAGGTAAGTTGATTACCGAATCACTCAAGGATTACAGCCGTCAAACGGTGCGTAAAGACTATTCATCATTAGATGAATTTCTGCGAAGCTGGAATAAAGCCGATCGCAAAGCCGCTATCCTGCAAACACTAGAACAGCACGGCTTGTTATTAGAACCACTGGCCGAAGAAGTCGGCAAAGACTTTGATGCGTTTGATTTGATCTGCCACGTAGCCTTTGACCAACCACCACTAACCCGCCGCGAACGTGCCGATCAGGTTAAGAAACGTAACTACTTTGCCAAATATGGCGAGCAAGCCCGTCAAGTACTGGAAAGCCTGTTAGAAAAATACGCCGATACAGGCATCGTGAACATCGAAGACATTAAAATACTCACGCTGGATCCATTTAAACACATGGGCACTGCCAGTGAGTTGGTGTCAGCCTTTGGCGGTAAGCCAGCTTACATGGCCGCCCTGCAAGAGCTAGAGATGAATCTTTACGCCTAAATTAAAGTGAGCCTAAGCAATTCGTAATACAAACAAATTTACCAAATTACATAGCACCAATAAAAAGACCTATTTATGAGTATTTCCAGCACCATTAAATCCATCCAAGACATTATGCGCAAAGACGTTGGTGTCGATGGAGACGCACAACGTTTAAGTCAATTGGTTTGGATGTTGTTCCTCAAGATATTTGATGATCGTGAAAGCGAATGGGAGATTCTGCAAGATAACTATCAATCACCATTGCCAGAGCAATACCGCTGGCGTAATTGGGCAGCCAATGCCGAAGGCATGACTGGCGATGCGCTCAAGCAGTTTCTTGATAATGATATGTTTCCGGCCTTACAGCAGTTAGAAGCCAAAGGCGGCGATCAGCGTGCGTATGTGATCCGCTCAGTGTTTGAAGATGCCTACAACTACATGAAGTCAGGCCAGTTAATCCGTCAGGTCATTAACAAGATTCAAGAAGGTGTGGATTTTAACAAGGCACAAGAACGCCATTTGTTTGGTGATATGTACGAGCAATTACTACGTGACTTACAAGCCGCCGGCAACGCGGGTGAGTTCTACACACCACGCGCGGTGACGGAATTTATGGTGCGCATGGTCAATCCGCGCTTAGGCGAAAAAGTCATGGATCCAGCTTGTGGTACCGGTGGCTTTTTAACCTGCTCCATTGAACACATCCGCAAGCAAGATGTAAAAACGGTAGAAGACGAAGCGCAATTGCAAGCCAGCATTCACGGTGTTGAGAAAAAGCCGATGCCGCATCTACTATGCACCACTAATATGATTTTGCACGGCATTGATGTACCGAGCAATATCCGCCATGACAACACCTTGGCGCGTCCGCTGATTAGCTGGGGACCAAGTGAGCGCGTGGACGTTGTTGTGACTAATCCACCCTTCGGCGGTAATGAAGAAGATGGTATCGAAACCAACTTCCCCGCCGCCTTCCGCACGCGTGAAACAGCAGACTTATTTCTAGTGCTGATTATGCAACTGCTTAAAAGCGGTGGTCGTGCCGCACTGGTGTTGCCCGATGGCCTCCTATTCGGTGAAGGCATTAAAACCCGCATCAAAGAAAAACTGCTGGAAGAATGCAACCTGCACACCATCGTGCGCCTGCCCAATAGCGTATTTGCGCCTTATACCAGCATTAAAACCAATCTGCTATTTTTTACCAAAGGTGCGCCTACGCAAAATATTTGGTATTACGAGCATCCATTACCTCAAGGCGTAAAGGCTTACAACAAAACCAAGCCGATGAAGGTAGAAGAGTTTGAACCACTTGCGGCATGGTGGGGAAGCGAAGCTGATAATTTCAGTACGCGTACTGAAAGCGAACATGCTTGGCATGTAAGCTTAGCGGACATTAAAGCGCGCAATTACAACTTGGATTGCAAAAACCCGCATGTAGGCGAGCAAGAAATTCATGACCCAGAAGTGTTGTTAGCGCAATACAACACCATGCAAGCTGACATCAGCGTACTGCGCGGACAGTTGAAAAGCGTATTAGCCGAGGCACTGCAACGCGAGATTAAGGCATGAGCGCCATTCAGCGATTGATTACCGAGCATATGGATATATGGACCGCTGCCGATACCGGAAAACGATCAGGTCGTGGCCGTGCTTCTAGTAATGCTGGTAGCGTGTATGGCGTGAAGAAACTGCGTGAGCTAATTTTAGAGCTGGCGGTGCGCGGTAAATTGGTGCCGCAAGATAATTTAAACACCTCTGATAATTTAAAACTTTCAAAACTAGGTGACTTAGTTGAGGTTTTAGATAGTTTAAGAAAACCAGTTACTAAGCAAGATAGAGTGGAAGGTCCTTATCCATATTACGGTGCGTCAGGAATTGTTGATTTCGTATCAAACTATATTTTCGATGAGCCATTGGTTTTAGTCGGTGAAGATGGTGCTAAATGGGGCGCGGGCGAAAATACAGCTTTCATGATTGAAGGTAAAACATGGGTAAATAATCATGTCCATGTTATTAGGCCAAATAGAGAAGTAGTGACGGATAAATATTTAACATATTGCCTAGTCGCGATGGATTTAAACGAGTTCATTACTGGCATGACTGTGCCTAAACTTAATCAAGCTAGGCTGGTATCAATAAAGATTCCATTACCGCCTCTTACCGAACAACATCGCATCGTCGTCAAAGTCGATGAACTGATGGCACTGTGCGATCAACTGGAAGCGCAGCATAGCAATGCCGCAGAAGCGCATGAAAACCTCGTGAGCCATCTACTGGGTACGCTCACACAATCGCAAAGTGCCGATGACTTTAGTGCCAACTGGCAACGCATCACCGTACATTTCGATACGCTATTCACCACTGAAGCCAGCATAGACGCTCTCAAACAAACCCTGCTGCAACTGGCAGTCATGGGTAAACTCGTGCCGCAAGATATCAATGATGAACCCGCCAGCGAACTGCTCAAACGCATACAGACTGAAAAGACAAAGTTGATTAATGAGGGTAAGGTTAGAAAAAATCAATCACTTCCAACAATTCCTGATGAAGAGAAATCGTTTGCCCTACCCCGGGGCTGGGAGTGGTGCAGACTCCAAGACATTACTAAATTGATTACTGATGGTAAGCATGGTGATTGCAATGATTCAAAAAATTCTGGCTATTACTTTTTATCTGCAAAAGATATACAAAATGGAAAGTTGTTATACGACAAAGCAAGACAAATTGAACCTACCGAATTTCAAGAGGTTCATCAGCGTACTGCATTAGAATCAGGTGATATTTGTATGGTCAATACAGGAGCAACTGTCGGGAAAATTGCTGTGGCAACAGACCATGCTTTTACCAATCGTACTACATTCCAAAAAAGTGTTGCGGTTATTAAAGTTATTCAGCCTTACATTCACCAGAGTTACATTACAAACTTCCTTATTGCTGAATCTCCTAATTTGTTGAAAAAGTCTGGGGGAAGTGCAATTAATAACTTGTTGCTTGGTGACTTGAAAATGAAGGTTGTTCCATTACCTTCGACTAAAGAGCAGATTGCAATTTCTGATAAGCTCGAAGAACTAATGGCACTCTGCAACCACCTCAAAACTCATATCAATCTAGCCAATCAGTTGCAGCAGAAACTAGCGAATGTGATGGTGGAACAGGCATTGGCATAATAGTGAGCTCAATATCCAATTTATTGAATTAAAAAACAAAGTTTGCGCCTGCACTTGATCTTTTCTAAAGACATACATGCAACATGTTCAGTAACATTAAGCTAGGTTTTACTAATTTTCTTATGAGAAATTTAAAGGAGATAATTTCGTGGAATTAATTGATTGGTTAGAAAACATAGCAATCGCGAACCTACGCTCCAAACATGAAAATGCGGATTTAATAATGCGAGAAGCTAACACGACCCTCACAATTATTTTATCAGCGATAGGCGTAACGACCGCATATTTCGCTAATCAATGGAGTCTTGATAAGAGCATTGCAATTGTTTCTCTATTTGTAAGCTTTTATTTAATCGTTTGCGCCCTATGTTTAGTCAGAAAATGTCTTCATCTTGAAGATTTTCCAGCACTATACAATGAGTATAAAAACCTAAATCAGCCCTCTATAGAATTTGAAAAGCTACGTCATCATGAGTTAGCTAACATACAAAAACGATGCGAAGATGCAGATGAAATAATTCTTGATCGATCTATCTGGCTAAATCGAATAAGAGTAAGCGTTGCTCTAAGCCCTGTTTTTACTGTTGCGGTATTAGCTATTCAACAAAATTTTTTTAGATAATTAACACGTCACGCATTTTTCCTGCATGGAGTTGGCTGCGGGACATTTGGCGCTATAGGTACTTGATCTTCTGCATTCATATAATCTTACTTATTTGGAGTAGTTGCTGGTAAAGGTACGGTAGGCTTCGTTGGATTAGGTGTCCGAGGAGCATCATTTGCCTGCTCGCGCCTCACAGGGGTAGGTTGTGGAATCGGATTTAAAGGTTGTACCATATTCAGAGATACACTTTAATTCGTTGCTTAGGAGTTTGTGCCTGATCTCTTCTTAAAGGTTTAGGCTGTGGTACTTGCTCATCTACATTCATGATGTGATCCTAAATTCTTCCCAAACTTGCAAGATTACGAAAATGTGCTCCCAAAGCAGTTAATCTACATGCTTTGCTGTTAATAGCTGCATGGTACATGTGTTCTGCTTCAACTGGTACTATGAGCCCATGACGGTTGCAAGCCTGAAGCTCTCTAAAAACACTGACATTTGCTGGTATGGGTGCTATTGCCATAAACTCGGAAGGAACATTATCTCTTTCAGGCTCAAATGTGGGATCCAAAGGGAAGTGATATGCTGGATAAGGGAAATAATCCTTTAATCTCCTAAGCGTTTCTAAGGACACCTTTGGCGACACCTGTCTTAATGTAATGAATGACTGCACATTCGCTTTGTACATAGGCCTTTGATCCCAAATACCTAGTGTCTGGTCTATGTGTGCATAAAGGGCAGCTGGAGTAATTCGACCGCATATATCAGAACATCCTCCACTTAATCCATCTATAAGCATCTGTGTAAAAATTCCATGACCGTGTATTTCATCAGCATGTCCTTCACGGTGACAAGCCGTTAGTATTGTTACGCCATTCCCAATACCTGCAAAGTTTGAATTATTTAATGACTGAATTTCTCCAGCATAACCTGAGTGGCAGCTATCTAAAATAATCACTGTAGATCGAATTCTTGGATGTGCCTTACTTGCCAGATTAAGAATATCTGCAAGAATCATACCCCAAGCACCACGTGCACCATTTTGAGAAACAATATACCCAGCGTTAGTTTCTGGAACAATTATTCCATGGCCTGCAAAATATAATAGAGCCGTATCAGCATCACCCTGGAACAACTCTACAATCGATTCAAAGAGAATGTCAGTATTGACTGGCTGGTCAGAGCTGACTAATAGTTTTATTGAAAAGTTTGGAGATCCATCCCCGTTAACACGCAATAAATTTGCAATGGAATTTGCATCAGCAACACAACCTGATAATGGCTGGTCAGCATAACCATCTATACCGATGACTAATGCTTTCTTCATTATCGACCACCATTAATAAGAGCTTTGAGATTATCCCAGGTCCATTTATACAATTTATCTGTAGCAAGTGCGGCTGTAGGTTTGATATTTGTTTTATCTTTGTACCCTGCAAGTAAAAAATAAGGGACTTTTTCTGCTTGTGCAATTTTAAGTTCAGCACTGACGCCAGTTGCGGTATTCGTATTTAGGCCACACATTACGATAATAACATCGACCTGTTTGATTCTCGTTTTAGCTTTTGCCTTCCAGTTTTCATCTATATGCTCTTTTATAGACCAATCAGCAAGTTCAAATGGCGAATCATCGTGTTTAGCTTGTCCTACAAGAAGTTCTTTTAATGCTGAATCATTATCATAATCAAAACTTATAAACACTTTTTTCTTTGCAATGTGATACCCCTTTTAAGCTATCTAATCCTCATATTTAAAAATACAGTTATTACTTTTAAAGCAAAAATCTCAGCTTATGCCTAATCCTACAACTACAATTTCCACTTGCATATCTTGGGTCTAGCTTGCAACTTATGGTGTAACTCACCTAACTATAGGTTTGAACAAGTCTCCGCAAGCAGTGGCTCTTTTATATAAGGATGATATTTAGGAAAAATCACATCTTTGCTCCCATTACTTTCATTAACCTCATGATTTCAAACAACTTGAGAAACCACACATTACTCACAAAAAATCACGACTTTATTGACAAAAAATATAACTTTGCTCAATCCTACACTTTATCCAAGTCTCAGTCTTTGGATTGAAAGTTTGCGAACGATCACGTACAGCACCTACGCGGGCATTATCTCCAACAGGATTGTTTTTAGCCATCATCAACTCCTTAGTAAATTAAGTAACCTACCTGATAGTATTTTTCAGTTGCATCTTATGAGACCTCACACAACAGCAATGCGGAATCGCAACTTATGGCCTCTCCAATCGCAACTTATGCTCTCCAAATCGCAGCTTATGCCTCACCCCACACCTCGCTCGTCAGTTAGAGTAATCAATTCAGACTACCCACACTTACTCTCTCCACAATTCAAACAAGTTAAACAACCGTCCATCACAATGCTGGCTTTGGTATTACACTTTTTGCAAAGTGATGCACCTTTTGGGAAGCCTTCATCGTTCATTTCGCCGCCAGATTTTGCGTTTTTTTCTAGGTATTCCGCTTTTTTATCATCGACTAGTTTTTGTTGATGTTGGTCTAACCCTGGTTTTTTAAGCATGCCGATTTCTTGCAGATGCGTTTCGACTACTTCGCCAATCTCGGCCACTAAACTTGGTACGAACTTGCCGCCTTTTTTAAAGTAGCCGCCGCTTGGTTCAAACACGCTTTTAAGTTCTTCTACCAAGAACGTGATATCGCCACCTTTACGAAACACTGCAGACATGACGCGGGTAAGGGCGACTATCCATTGAAAGTGATCCATATTTTTTGAGTTGATAAAAATCTCAAATGGGCGGCGGTGCTCTTGTGGCGTGCCTTCGTTCATGACTACATCGTTAATGGTGATATAAAGCGCATGTTCAGTGACAGGCGTTTTTACTTTATAAGTAGAACCTGTGATTTTTTCTGGGCGGTCTAGCGGCTCGCCAATTTGTACGACTTTTGCATTTAAGTCTTTTAATTCAGTGGCTTTTGCCGCTGCATCAATTTTATCTTGCTCATTCACTAGCGCGTAGCCTGTGATTTTCTTTTCAATTTTAACTGCCATAATATTTCTCCTTTATGTTGTCATTCCTTGCTGGACACGGAATCTAGCATCTTTTAGCACTGCATATAAGTCACTGGATTCCGACTTTCGTCGATATGACAATCTACCTAGAGCAACGAACTG
>JAYTHN010000427.1:0-2702 GCA_043732505.1 Methylotenera sp. | reverse complement strand
GTTGTTTTATGCAGTGGGTAACTGGTTACAAGGCTTTGAAGTAAGAACCCTGATGGCGGGCATGATAGGTGCCTTGGTTTACAGCGTGATATCGTATTTGCTGGCAGCTATTGTGATAGACGATAAAAAGGAGTAGCTACAAAAATTGTATTTTAAAAAAAGAATTGAAGAAGAGTTGAGCAGCAGATGAAAAAATCAGCCACAAGTTTTGAATTTTTTCCACCAAAAACGGCGGATGGAATTTCCAGTTTACGTGAAACACGTGCACAGTTAGCTAAATTTGACCCAGAATTTTTCTCGGTCACGTTCGGTGCTGGTGGTTCCACACGTGATAGAACCATGGATACGGTGCTGGAAATGCAAAAAGAAGGTTTTAATTCAGCGCCGCATATTTCTTGTGTTTCATCGAGTAAAGTAGAGATTCGTGAGCTATTGCAGGCGTACCAAGCACAGGGCATCAAACGCTTGGTAGCATTACGTGGTGATATCCCTTCTGGCGAAGTGAGTGCAGGGGATTTTCGCTATGCTGTTGAGTTGGTTGAATTTATTCGATATGAGACTGGCGACCATTTTCATATCGAAGTGGCTGCATATCCAGAGTTTCATCCTGAAGCAAGAACGCCTGAAAAAGATGTGCTAAACCTAAAGCGTAAAATGGACGCAGGCGCGAACTCTGCAATTACGCAATATTTTTATAATGCAGATGCTTATTTTAGATTTGTAGATCAGTGTGTAGCGGCGGGCATTACCATGCCAATCGTGCCTGGCGTCATGCCGATTTATAATATTACCCAATTGGCACGTTTTTCTAGTGTTTGCGGCGCGGAAATTCCACGCTGGTTGAAAATGCGTCTTGAAGCTTACGGGGATGACATCGCTTCACTACGTGCATTTGGAATTGATGTAGTGAGCGAGCTGTGCGAAACGCTGCAGGTGTGGGGTGTACCAAGTTTGCATTTTTACACGCTTAATCGATCAGGTGTCATTAGCAATATTATTCAAAATATTAACGATTAAGTTAACTCTATATTCAGCGCCCAATAAAAAAACCCTACGAAAGTAGGGTTTTTTATTTTAGTAGCCAATTTCTTAATGCAGTGTTGGTTTTTCTTTATTGAGTAAGGCATCTTCAATAAACAAATATTCTTTGGTTTTATCAGGGCCAGATTTGCTAGCGCCCCAAGTAGTCATCAACACAATCCAGCGCATTTCTTCTATGCTGATTTGTGGCTGTGGTAGATTCATTGCAAGATCTAACACTAATTCACGCTGAGCAGCATTAAGTATACTGGCTTGTACTAAAAATAGAATGAAGCCGATGCTCTCACCCGTGATTTTTTTGAGTTCATCCTCAGTAAAAATGCGCGTACTAACATGGTTAGGATTTTCAAATATATCAGGTTGCTCGGTCATCAGTTCTAGCTGACTAAACCAGTTAAAAGCACTATTAATATCTTGTTCATCGAACCCTGCGGCAAATAACTCTTTAGACAGCGTGTTTTCGTCAGGTCTAAAATGTGTATCAATGTAGTTTTCAAACATATAAACCAATACTTCAAACATAATATTCATCCTTAAAAAAAGTGGCATTTATTAAAAGCGGTTTAATAAAGTTTTAACTTAAGATTCTTAAATTTAATCAGTTTCTTAAGTGTTATGGTTTATGTATAAAACCAAACTAGCTTGCCTGGATTGAAATCTAGTTACACAATTTATTGGTTTTGCTTTATTAGGTTAGTTTTTGAAACTGCCCACCTGCTAAGCTAGCGACTCTCCCCTCTAATTCCAATAACATCAGCATGGATGAAACTTCGCTAACCGTCAAGCGACTTAAATGTACTAGATTTTCTAAAGTAATCGGTTCATATCCCATAAGGGTAAGAATTGGGTGCTTAGTTGCAGTATCGTTAACAAATTTTTCGTTATTATTGGCTACGCTAATAGCTTTTAAATCTAAAATTACAGTGCTTGTACGATCTTTATTCAAATCTAATTCTTCTATGATATCTTGTAAGCTATCAACTAATTTTGCACCTTGTTTAATGAGTTGATGACAGCCTTTAGACATTGCTGAATGGATGGAGCCAAGAATAGTGAATACCTCGCGTCCTTGCTCTGCAGCTAGACGAGCTGTGATCTGTGAGCCACTTTGTAGATTAGCCTCTACCACTAAACAACCTAAACTCAAGCCGCTAATAATACGATTACGTCTTGGGAAATTTTGTGGTTTTGATGGTGTGCTTAATGCAAATTCAGAAATAATCAGACCTCGTTCTACAATGTGATGGGCGAGGTCACGATGTTTTGCAGGAAAAACAATATCTAAGCCAGTGCCGACTACTGCGATAGTGGCACCATTTGCGCTTAATGCACCACGATGTGCTGCACCATCGATACCTAAAGCTAGACCACTTACAATACATAAGCCATAGCCGCATAGGCCATTTGCAAAAGCCTCAGCATTTTTTTCACCCTGTACAGAAGCATTGCGGCTTCCTACAATCGCAATGCTAGGTTGATTCAACAATGCTAAGTTGCCTTTAGCGCAAAGCACAGGAGGCGGATCAGCAATTTCTAATAAGGCTTTAGGGCAGTCGGGGTCAGCAAGTGTGACAAGATGATTGTTGGTTTGAGAAAGCCAGTTTAAAGAATCAACTAATGCGTCTTCATCAACGCCTTTGATAATTTCGGTAGCAATTTAT
>JAYTHN010000426.1:0-2704 GCA_043732505.1 Methylotenera sp. | reverse complement strand
GCTTTCCATCAAACGACTTCAGACAAGAGCCAGGCAATGATAAGCAAATTGGTGATTTCTGTAAGCTCACTTACGCCGTTAAATTTCCGATGATTACTAAAAGTTCTGTGTCAGGGCCAAATGCAAACCCATTTTACAAGCAACTGAGTGCAAAGACTGGTCAAGCACCAATGTGGAATTTCTATAAATACGTCATTCTACCAGGCGGAAAAGATGTATATGCCTATAGTAGTGATGTAAAACCAGATTCTGCGGAAATTTTAGATAGACTTAAACCAAGCTTGAAATAGTTGGCTACCAATATTCTACTAGTAAAAAAGGCTCTAATTAGCGCCTTTTTTATTGAATCGATTGAGTCTATTATATTCATCACTCCATATTTCATCATCTATATTGTATTACTTTGCCAAATTAAAATTTATTTCGCAGGTTTCCTAATTTTTTGCAAAATGATTGCTGATAATTCTTCAATTGAACGGCTAGTAGAGTCTGCCCAAGTAATTGATGAGTGACGCATTAGATCTTCTGCGGTAGCAATTTCTTTACGGCAGTTGTCTAACGAAGCGTAGAAGCTGTCTGGCCTACGTTCACTGCGGACTGAGTGTAAACGTTCTGCCTTAATGGTTAAGCCAAAGATTTTATCTAGGTGCTTATGTAAAATTTCTGGCAATCTCCCGCGCTCAAAATCTTCAGGAATAAGTGGGTAGTTTGCTGCTTTTACACCGAATTGCATCGCTAAATAAATGCTGGTTGGGGTTTTCCCGCAACGAGATACACCAATCAAAATGACCTGTGCTTCTTCAAGCCCAGAGTTGGTCATGCCGTCGTCATGGTTCAATGTGTAATTGATCGCTTCCATACGGTCATGATAACTACTACCCATAATACTATGCGCAATACCAGACCCTGTAAGCGGCGTTTGCTCAAGTTCTAGGCCTAGTGGGTCAATGAACGCAGAAAATAGATCAATAAAAAATGCGTTAGATTCTTTTAGTGTATTGCGTAAAGTAATGTCACCTAGCGACATAATCACGACAGGCCTGCCGCCATCGTGTTCAGTTGCTTCAAAAATAGCATCTTGCGCGAGTTTTATTTTATCTAAGGTATCAGTAAACGGCAGGCGTACTTGAGTAAAGTTAGTTCTTGGAAAATGCTCTAGTAATTTACCCAAAGCGCCTGCAGTAATGCCGGTACTATCTGAAACAAAAAATACGGTGCGGTGTATCATATTATTTTCTGACCAGTATGATTAAAAAAGGTTATTTTTTTGTCAAACGTTGCCAAGTTGCGACTACCGTATCTGGGTTTAATGAAATTGATTGTATGCCTTCAGCCACTAACCATTCAGCAAAGTCTTGATGATCAGACGGGCCTTGACCACAAATTCCTACATATTTACCCAAGCGGTTACAAGTATTGATCGCCATTTTTAATAACACTTTCACCGCATCATTACGCTCATCAAAACCATCTGCCAAGATGCCAGAGTCCCTGTCCATACCGAGTGTGAGCTGTGTTAAGTCATTTGAGCCGATTGAGAAACCGTCAAAGTAATGTAAGAATTGCTCAGCTAATAATGCGTTGGATGGAATCTCACACATCATGATGAGGCGTAAACCATTTTCACCACGTTTAAGACCATTCGCTGCCATGATTTCAGTGACGGCTTTAGCTTCATCTAAAGTACGCACGAATGGCAACATTAACTCAACGTTGGTTAAACCTATTTCATCGCGTACTTTTTTCATGGCCGTACATTCCATGGCGAAGCATTCTTTAAAGTCTTCTGCCATATAACGCGCTGCGCCACGGAAACCAATCATTGGGTTTTCTTCATCTGGCTCGTAAATCTCACCGCCAACTAGTTTTTTATACTCGTTAGATTTGAAGTCAGAAGTACGTACAATGACTGGTTTTGGATAGAAAGCCGCCGCGATTGTCGCTACGCCTTCCGCCACTTTATCGATATAAAACTGTTTTGGTGAAGAATAGCCGCGCGCGCGATTTTTAATCGTCGATTTAATGGCAGTTGGCATGGCATGAAAATTCAAAATCGCTTTAGGGTGTATGCCTACCATATTGTTAATAACGAACTCTAAACGTGCTAAACCTACGCCGTCATTCGGTATTTTTGCAAAACCAAATGCCATATCTGGGTTGCCCACGTTCATCATGATTTTGCACGGTGCGGTAGTAAGTGTTGCGGTTGCTTGCGTGTTGACTTCATACGCTAATGCGCCATGGTATACAAAACCTGACTCGCCTTCAGCACATGAAACCGTGACGATTTCGCCTTCTCGCAGAATGTCTGTTGCGTTGACTGAACCAACAATCGCAGGAATACCTAATTCACGGGCGATAATCGCTGCATGACAGGTACGGCCGCCACGGTTAGTCACTAGCGCACTTGCGCGTTTCATCACAGGTTCCCAGTTAGGGTCTGTCATATCTGCAACCAATACATCACCTGGTTGTACCAAGTGCATATCCGCTGGATCTAAAACAATTCTAACAGGGCCCACGCCCACTTTTTGCGTAACCGCACGGCCGACGACTAAAGGTTTAGCTTGGTGTTTATTCATCTTGAATGTTTCTGTCACGTTGTTTGCAGTTTCCTGAGATTTCACAGTTTCTGGACGTGCTTGCAGAATATATAGTTTGTTATCTACGCCGTTTTTACCCCATTCAATATCCATAGGACAGC
>JAYTHN010000425.1:0-2707 GCA_043732505.1 Methylotenera sp. | reverse complement strand
AGGAAGCTGCTTCATTCATTATGGCGAAAAATCTAGACGCATTGATACCATCAGTACAACTCATACAACAGAACGCAATTTATATAGGATTAACTAGCATTCTGACTGCAGAGCAAGCCAATGCTGCGCTTAAAACTTGGTCAACTTATTTCAATGGTTCTGGCTCAGTATTTAATGGCTTGAATAGCTTTGCGCGTGATGTGTGCAAACATTACAACAAAGATGATCAGCAAAGAGAGTTAGTCAGAGCACTCAATCGAGCGCTCATTAACAAAAATAATGTTGTATTAGAAAAAAGTACAATTACTCAAAACACAATGACTAAAGAGACCGTTTCTCAAAACATTGAGTCAATTAACAACAAAATTGCCAATACATCATCAATCAAAGATTTAGCCGCGAATGATTCATTAACTAATGAAATCTTAGCGGATGAATCTGCTATTGAGATTAACGAACAAGTCATTAGCACACCAGATTTTCAAACTTTTCAGTGTGTGTTCCTCAAACTTATAAGGCTAATAGAAGAAA
Source organism: Methylotenera sp. (assembly GCA_043732505.1). Lineage (GTDB taxonomy): Bacteria > Pseudomonadota > Gammaproteobacteria > Burkholderiales > Methylophilaceae > Methylotenera. The sequence goes on along the minus strand of JAYTHN010000425.1, from coordinate 2,176 downwards.
ACCGCAAAGGCATTAATGAAGCTTTACATGCTTTTTTAAACGAGCTCACGGAGAGTATGCCTTGGTCAGAAGCACAGCAGGAACAGATTTTCGCATTAATGGCTATTGGCAATACGATACAAATTCGCACTTATCGACCAGATCAACTTAAATCGTTCATGAAGCATTTACGCTCTTGGATGGAAGATGAAATGGGTACTGCCGATACTAAACGCATACTCAATCAAGCCGTTAAAGAGGCTGAATTGCTGCCTGTAGGCATTAAATTTTCACCTAAAAACTTTATGTAAATTCTCGTTAATTTTAAAGGCATAGTTATTGCTTGCTTAAAGTAATTAGTTAAGAGTAAGTAAGTAAAGCAATTAAGTAAATTTTTTGTCATTGAGTTATTAGAAATTAATGTTATTAAAATTAAGGAAATATATGATCGCTAGAAAAAATAATCCTTGGATTTGGCTAGTTGCCGCAGGATTAACACTGTCTGCAATCAACGCATTTGCAGATACTCCTAACGTGAATATTCCCTCTTCTAATTATAAGCCAAGTACACATCCTAGCGAACCTGCGATAGCTGTACCTTCAACCAACCAGGCAGCCACGCCGGATCAACCAGCCGCTCAACCTGTTGAAGTCACTGGAACTTTGCCAATAGAACAACTCACTGTAACACCAACACCGGCTGTACAAACACCCGCGGCTGTCATTGCTGCACCTGAGGTAGCGCCACCAGCACCGACTCAGCCATATGCCGTAGGTTTTGATAAGATCAATTCAGGTGATACCGCTTGGATGCTCTCTTCAACGGCGCTAGTGTTATTGATGACTATTCCTGGTTTAGTACTATTTTATGCCGGGATGGTTCGTAAAAAGAACGTACTTTCTACTGCATTACAAAGCTTTGCAATTTGTTGTTTAGTGAGTGTTATTTGGATTTTAATAGGCTATAGCATCGCCTTTACTCCAGGTTCCACGCCCTATTTAGGTGGTTTTGACCGTCTAATGCTGTCTGGCCTAAGTTACATCAAAGCAACCAGTCAATTAACCGTAAGCCATATTGCACCAACTATTCCAGAATCTGTATTTGTAATGTTTCAAATGACATTTGCAATCATCACACCAGCACTAATAGTAGGGGCTTTTGCGGAACGTATGCGTTTTACCGCTATGTTGGCATTTATGACACTTTGGTCAATATTCGTTTATGCGCCAGTAGCTCACTGGGTTTGGGAACCATCAGGGTTATTAGCATCACAAGGTGTACTAGATTTTGCTGGTGGTACTGTAGTGCATATTAATGCGGGTGCTGCAGGGCTAGTCTGCGCTTATATGTTAGGGCCTAGAACAGGCTATGGCAAAGTGCCTTTTATGCCCTACAACTTAGTGTATACATTAGTCGGTGCATCATTACTTTGGGTTGGTTGGTTTGGTTTTAATGCAGGCTCTGCAGTTGCTGCAGATGGCCGCGCCGGCATGGCAATGTTAGTGACACAAGCTGCAACAGCTGTGGCCGCTCTAACTTGGATTACCATAGAATGGTTTGTTAAATCTCGTATCACCATGCTGGGGTTCGCATCTGGCGCAGTAGCTGGCTTAGTTGCTATTACACCAGCTTCGGGCTTTGTTAATGTTGGCGGTGCTTTAGCCATAGGTTTGGCTGCAGGTGTATTTTGTTACTGGGGTGCAACAGGTTTAAAACGTTTACTTGGTGCAGATGACGCCTTAGATGTATTTGGTATTCATGGTGTTGGCGGCCTAGTCGGTGCAATACTCACTGGCGTGTTTGCAGACAAAGCGATTAGCGGCTTAGATGCTAGTGTGACGATGCAAGCAATTGCAGCCTTTGGCACACTGTTATATAGCGGAGTGGCAACATTTATCATATTAAAAATTATCAGTCTATTTGTAACCTTACGTATCGATGCTGAAGAAGAGCATGACGGGCTTGATTTAACACAACATGCTGAAAGGGTAATGTAGAGATGTCAAATACTGAAAGAATGTCTGTTGCAGCGCTAATAAGCGTGATCTTACGACGGAAAATTAATCGTACAATTGATGTTAAATGGCTAATTGAAAATGAGGCGTACGCTCGAGAGATTATTGGGCTATGTCGAGAACAAAACCTAGCCAACTTAATCGAATATGCGGATCACTTGGAAAGATTCATGTTTCCTAA
>JAYTHN010000424.1:0-9053 GCA_043732505.1 Methylotenera sp. | reverse complement strand
CGCCTTCAATCGCACTACGCATACCTGCCATTAACACTTGGTAATAATGTAAGTTGTGAATCGTGTTTAATCGTGAACCTAAAATCTCACCCACTTTATATAAATGATGCAAATAAGCACGGCTAAAATTCTGACAGGTATAACAACTGCAATCAGCATCTAAAGGCTGAGTATCTATTTTATAGCCAGCATTCTTAATTTTAATATCACCGTATTGCGTGAATAGCCAGCCATTACGCGCATTACGCGTTGGCATTACGCAATCAAACATATCTATGCCTTGTGAAACAGCGGCTACTAAATCTTCTGGTGTACCAACGCCCATTAAATAGCGCGGTTTATTTTTTGGCATCTTTGGTGCGGTATGCGTCAATATGCGCAACATATCTTCTTTTGGTTCACCTACAGATAAGCCGCCAATTGCATAACCATCAAAGTCAATATCGGTCAGCCCAGCCAATGAAATATCGCGCAAATCTTCATACATCCCGCCTTGAATAATGCCAAATAACGCATTGACATTCCCTGCATGTGCGTCTTTGCTTCTACATGCCCATCGCAATGAAAGTTGCATCGAGTCATTAGCTTCAACTAATGTAGCTGGGTAGGGTGTACATTCATCAAAAATCATCACAATGTCAGAATTCAACACTTTTTGAATCTGCATAGATTCTTCTGGCGTTAAAAAGCAGCTATCACCATTGATGGGGGAGCGAAATTTAACGCCTTCTTCAGTGATCTTACGTAACGCACCTAGACTCCATACCTGAAATCCACCTGAGTCTGTGAGTATTGGGCCATCCCAGCCCATGAACTTGTGTAAGCCACCATGGGCTGCGATAACATTCAGGCCTGGTCTGAGCCATAAATGAAAAGTATTTCCCAATACAATATGTGCATCAATTTCTTTTAATTCTAGCGGCGACATGGCTTTTACCGTGCCATAAGTACCTACTGGCATAAAAGCAGGGGTTTGTACCTCGCCATGATTAAGTTTTAAGGTGCCGCGACGGGCAAGACCATCTTGTTGATGTAAGGTAAATTGCATAGAAATTAAATCTTGATATTTAATAAATGAATAGTTTTCAGCACTATATATCAAGCTAGCCAGTAAGCAACGATTTTAGCGTCAATTAATAACCAGATTAAACTAAAAACCTTAGCTAAATCAAGGCAATAAATATATAATAAGAATCATTATCATTTTTAATATTTCTTATAAATAAACGATATTTAATGTGATGTAAAATTTTCATAAAATTAAGGGGATGGCGATGAGGCTTACATTAAACAAAAAAAGATTATGCATGGCGATTGCGCTAGCGTTGTTTGCAGGTAACGCTGCTGCTACCAGTGTAGAAGATAAAATCGAGTTATTACAACAAGAAATAGAAGCGCTGAAGGATCAAGTAGCCGCAACTAAGCCTAATAATGTTTCAAGTGGTATTCAGGGCTTAGCAGAGAACACCACGATTGGTGGCTACGGTAATTTGAATTACAATAATTTTAACGGCGGCGCTACTGCAAAAGATCAAATTGACTTGCAACACTTCGTTCTATTCTTTGGCCATAAATTTAATGACACGGTGAGCTTTAAATCTGAATTCGAGATTGAGCATGCAGTATCCAGTGCAGATGACCATGGTGAAGCGGAAGTAGAGCAGGCCTATTTGGATTTTCACTTCAACGATAAGATTAATGCAAAAGTTGGTCAATTTTTGATTCCTGCAGGATTGCTTAACGAAACACATGAACCTCCCACGTTTTTTGGCGTAGAGCGCAATCAAATTGAATCACGTATTATTCCAACTACTTGGCGAGAAGCTGGTTTTGCGCTGTATGGTGAAACATTGCCTGGCATAAAATATCAGGTAGGCATAACCACCGGTTTTAGTGCTCGGAAATTTGATGATCCACTTTTTGGCATCAAGTCAGCACATCAAGAAGGACAACTTGTAGACTCTGAGGATTTGCCATTCTCCGCTGCACTTAATTACACAGGTATAAATGGCTTACTGATCGGTGGTTCGGTGTTTACTGGTAACACAGGACAAAATGAACCAGAGATAGGTGACGCACGCCTTACTCTATGGGATGTGCATGGACGTTACCAAGCAGGTGATTGGGATTTGCGTGCATTGTATGCGCGTGGCCATTTGAATGATGCTGAAAATATAAACACTGTTTTTGCGGCAAATCCAGTTAACATCGGTAACACAGCAAATACACCAACTGCATTTTATGGCTGGTTCACAGAGGCTGCTTATCATGTATGGAAATCAGGAGATATGGACTTCGCACCCTTTGTTCGTTATGAATCTTATGACACACAAGCAAGCTTGCCTTTTAATAGCATGCGTGTAGAAAGTAGCCAAAATAAAGTATGGACCGTTGGTGCAAACTTCTTGCGCAACCGCGCAAGTAGTGCTTAAAGCGGACTTCCAATCTTACGATAAAAAAGATGCAGAATTTGGTGATAAACGCATAGACCTTGGTATGGGATACATGTTTTAGTTGAAATATATTGCTCAATATTGTGTTGGCTTAGTCTTAGGCCGATAATCAAATATGCATTGGTATTACCAATGGCTGGCGCTGGCCTTCTTTTTGATAATACCAATGACCTCATGGGCAGAGCCTTATCTGACTACGGCACAGTTTTTAGAAAATGCCTTTGGTGCTAGCCAGCCTAAAATAGAGACTTTTGGGATCACAAAAGACGTGGCAGTTCAGACGGAAAAAATTCTAGGTCATGCGCCTAAAAAATTGCGTATACGCTATTGGAGTAATGCCTCAAAAACAGCATGGATACTAGATGAGGTGGGTAAGGAGGGGCCAATTACTGCAGGGTTTGTGATTCAATCAGGTAAATTAAATCAGACAATGGTATTGAATTACAGAGAAAGCCGTGGAGGCGAGGTGCGTCATCCCAACTTTTTAAAGCAGTATCAGGGCGCTGATTTGCAGAAAGATTATCAACTGAATAAAAATATTGATGGCATATCAGGCGGGACTTTATCTATACGTGCAATGGGGCGAATGGCAAGACTAGCTTTGTATTATGATCATATTAGTCATTCAGAAACACTTTTAACAGAGCCGCACTGAGCTAAATTCAATCTATATTTAAGAATAAAGTTACATCTGGGACACCGCTCGATATTTTTTACGCCTGCACACGCATTTGATTTGTTATACTCGAACATAATTATACAATTAATGATAGGGTAAACATAAATATATGGCTGAACCAAAACAAAGGTTATTTCGCCGCCCATTAGATTCGCCCAGCTTACGTGAGCGAGGAATTTACTTACTACCTAATTTATTTACTTCAGCTGCTTTATTCGCGGGTTTTTTTGCGATTGTGCAAGCCATGAATGGACGTTTTGAGCTTTCAGCAATGGCGATTTTTATTGCAATGGTGATGGATGGGCTAGATGGTCGTGTAGCGCGTATGACTAACACACAAAGTGCTTTTGGCGCTGAATATGATAGTTTGTCAGACATGGTGTCATTTGGCGTTGCACCATCACTTATATTATATGTATGGGCATTAAAGCCATTAGGAAAATTGGGCTGGCTAGCCGCCTTTGTATATTGCGCATGTGCAGCATTACGTTTAGCTAGATTTAATACTAAATTAGAAGATGAAAATCAAGATAAACGCTACTTTCAAGGCTTGCCTAGCCCTGCTGCTGCTGCTCTGCTAGCTGGTTTTGTCTGGGTGTCGTATGAATATGGTGTGAGTGGACGTGATATATTTTTCGGCGTATTGCAATGGAAATGGATGGCATGGGGTCTCACGATATTTGCTGGCGCTTCTATGGTGAGTGATTTACGCTACTACAGTGGTAAAGATATTAACTTGAAAGATAGCGTACCATTTTTTGTTATTTTGGTCATTATGCTGGCGATTGTGCTCATTTCATACAGTCCACCCGAGGTATTATTCTTTATAATGATAGTTTACGCATTATCAGGCTACGTGCTATGGGTGCGTGGAAAATTTAAGGAAATAAAATCTGAAGAATAACTCTTAGTGAATATTACTGATTGATTTATTAGTGCTAAATAACTTAAGCAGCAAATAAACTAAATACTTCTCATTAATAAGTACTTGTCATTAAAATGCTTATCATGTTGATAAATAAATTCAACTACTTAAACACTTGCGGAATGTTCCAAAAAATACTATATTTCTTACACTTATGTTGAATTTTGATATTTCAATTGTTTTTTATGCAGCCAGTTTGTTTGCTGGGGCACCAATATTACGCAAATTTTTTGCATCACGTGTTGTTGCGGTCCTTAATAACCATCTGCGCTAGCGCGCAAACTATACCCCCCACACCATGTATCCCTTTACAGTATTTTTAAATACTGTAGCAAGCTCGTTTAGCGATATGCTAAATTTGAGTTAATTTTAAAATCAAAGTCATTTTAAAATTAAATCCAAAAGTTAAACAAATTAAAAAGTTAGGTAATTGTTATGAATCAAATCAATAAGCAAGAACAAATCATTATTTTTGATACCACTTTGCGCGATGGCGAACAAAGCCCTGGCGCAGCCATGACCAAAGAAGAAAAAATCCGTATTGCGCGTCAGCTTGAAAAATTAGGTGTCAATGTGATTGAGGCAGGTTTTGCTGCCGCAAGCCCGGGTGATTTCGATGCAATCCATGAAATTGCAAAAATCATCAAAAACTCTACTGTCTGCTCACTTGCTCGTGCCAGTGAAAATGATGTTCGCCGCGCAGGCGAAGCAATCAAACCAGCTATGGAGCATGATCAAAAAAATGGACGTATTCATACGTTTATTGCTACTAGCAAGATCCATATGGAAAATAAGCTTCGAATGACGGAAGACCAAGTGGTGCAGCGTGCTGTACAAGCAGTTAAATGGGCATTGGAATATACAGATGACGTTGAGTTTTCAGCCGAGGATGCCGTGCGTTCAGAAATAGATTTTTTGATTCGCATTTTTGACGCAGTGATTCAAGCGGGTGCTACAACGATTAATGTACCGGACACGGTGGGTTACAGTATTCCCGCACCTTGGGGTGAAACCATGAGTGAATTGATCGAACGCGTACCTAATAGTGACAAAGTCGTGTGGTCTACCCATTGCCATAACGATTTAGGCATGGCCGTTGCTAACTCATTGGCTGCTGTAATGGGTGGTGCGCGCCAAGTGGAATGTACCATTAACGGTTTGGGTGAACGCGCGGGTAATGCAAGCTTAGAAGAAGTAGTGATGGCGTTGCGCACCCGTAAAGATATTTTCAATCTTGAAACCAGCATTGATGCGACGCAAATTGTACCTACCAGCAAATTAGTATCGACCATTACTGGTTACCCAGTACAGCCGAATAAGGCGATTGTAGGTGCGAATGCTTTTGCACATGAATCTGGTATTCATCAGGATGGCGTGTTGAAACATCGTGAAACCTATGAAATCATGCGTGCTGAAGATGTAGGCTGGGGCGCGAATAAATTAACACTTGGTAAATTGTCTGGCCGCAATGCCTTTAGAACACGTTTAAAAGAGTTGGGTATTGAGCTTGAAACTGAAGATTTGTTAAATGCGACATTCGCGCGCTTTAAAACGTTGGCAGATAAAAAGTCTGAAATCTTTGATGAAGATTTGCATGCTTTGGTCAGTGACGAATATATTTCTGAAGCGACCGAGCACTTTAAATTGGTCTATTTGCAAGTAGCCTCCATTACTGGCGAAACGCCACATGCGATTCTTACTTTGTCAGAAAATGGCCATGAGAGTCGTGCAGAATCAGACGGTGGCGGCCCTGTAGATGCAGCATTTAAAGCCATTGAAAATATCGCCAATAGCGGTGCGCAATTGTTGCTTTATTCAGTCAATAACATCACTAGCGGTACTGATGCGCAAGGTGAAGTGACAGTCAGACTTTCAAAAGGTGACCGCATTGTTAATGGACAAGGGGCAGATACCGATATTGTGATTGCTTCTGCTAAGGCTTATTTAAATGCGCTTAATAAGATACAGTCTAAATCCGAGCGTGCCCACCCGCAGGTTTAGGTTTGTTCGTAAAATAGAGCAAATACTGCGTTGCGCGTAGTTTTCTAAATAAGTATTTGCCGTACTATACATAATGTTTGCGTTCAAGCGCATTTTTTGGTCGATTTAACAAGCAATTAATTGTAATATGACTGATAAAAATAAGCCTTTGTTCATTGTTTTAGCGCTGTTTTGCACTTACTTCATCTGGGGTTCAACTTATCTTGCGATACGTTTCGGCATAGAGAGCTTCCCGCCATTTTTAATGGCAGGGCTGCGTTTTACAGTAGCGGGTCTGATTTTATATATCGTCATTCGCTTGTTAGGTTCGCCAAATCCTACTAGAAAAGAGTGGTTGAGCGCTATTGTTATTGGCATTTTATTGCCCGCGTTAGGCAATGGCACGGTGTGTTACGTGCAGCAAACAGTTTCGTCTAGCACGGCGGCGCTTTCAATTGCGACAGCGCCGATTTGGATGGCGATTTTTTCATCAATATGGGGTCATCACATTACACGTAAAGAATGGCTAGGTATTGCTATTGGTTTATCTGGCATTGTTCTACTGAATGTGGGGGGTAGTTTGCATGGTGATGTGGCTAGCGCCATGTTGCTGATACTTGCCGCGGCTTGTTGGTCATTTGGCTCAGTTTGGAGTAAGCATCTTGTAATGCCCAGTGGATTGATGGCACCAGCCACACAAATGCTTGCTGGCGGTGCGACGTTAATGCTTGTAAGTGGCTTGCAAGGAGAGGCTTGGCCAGAAACGATTAGTCATAAGTCGTGGGGTGCCATGTTATTTTTAGTCGTGCTTGGATCATTGGTGGCTTATAGTGCTTACCAATATTTACTTAAAACTGTACGTCCATTAGTGGCTACGAGTAATACTTTTGTGAATCCTGTAGTAGCATTTACTGTTGGCATTTGGTTTGCAAATGAACATGTGGAAACTAACGAGTACATTGCGCTAGCTATTATATTGATCGGCGTATTTTTAGTATTAACAGCACGCAATAACGACCCTGCAAAAAAAATTAATCATTAACTAATCAGAAATAAAATTCTATGCAAAATTTAGCTTTATTTGACCTTGATAATACCCTGCTTGCTGGCGACAGTGATTACAACTGGAGCCTGTTTTTAATTGATGAAGGTTTGCTTGATGCACAAACACATCACGAACGTAACGAGCAGTTTTACCAAGATTATAAAAATGGTAATTTAGATATTTACCAGTTTTTAAATTTCCAATTAAAACCACTTTCACAACACTCTAAAAAGTTCTTAGATACGCTACACCTAAAATATATGGATAAAGTCATCCGCCCAATGATGAGTCAAAAAGCACAGGATTTAGTGAATAAACATCAATCTGAAGGTGATTTATGCATCGTCATTACCGCAACAAATAGCTTTGTCACTAAACCTATTGCTACAGCCTATGGTATCGAACATTTAATTGGCACTGATCCTGAAATGATGAATGGTGAATACACGGGAGGTGTCATTGGCGCTCCTAGTTTTCAGGAAGGTAAAGTCACCCGCATTAAGCAATGGCTAGAGGCACGTGGTCAGCAATTGAGCGATTATAAAACTAGTTATTTTTATAGCGATTCACACAATGATTTGCCGCTGATGAAGCTTGTAACTAACCCAGTAGCTGTGGATGCAGATGAAACTTTGCGGTTGTACGCAGAACAACAAGGTTGGCCGTTAATAAGTTTACGATGAGTTTTTATTATTATCGATGTAATAACACCTGTAGTATAAATTTACTGCCTACGTAGGCCAGTAGTAATAATACAAAGCCTACCAATGTCCAGCGTATGGCTTTTAAGCCACGCCAGCCATATTGGTAGCGACCAAATAATAACGCGCCATAGATAATCCAGCTTGCGATAGAAAATATAGTTTTATGGGTTAGTTGCATAGGCTTACCAAAAATATGTTCTGAAAATAACATGCCACTGATCAGCGTTACTGTCAACAAAATAAAGCCCAGCGTAATCACTCTAAATAATAAGTTTTCCATTACCATCAGTGGCGGAAAACTTGGTAATTTAATAAGGGTTGGTTTGTTATGTAGGCTACGTTCTGCGATTGCCATTAAGAGCGCATGCAAAGCGGCGAACGTAAATAAGCTATAAGCTAAAATAGCAATGCCTATGTGTACTATAAATACTGGTGAGGTGGCTTCTGCCATCGGCAGATAGTGGTCACTCACTGCGAAAGCAGGGAGTAGCGCAAAAATTGCTGCTGGAGGCAACACAAAAGCTTGTAAATTGGTTAGCTGATGCTTTAAATCTGCTACCCAGTAAATGAGCACCGTTAGCCAAAAAATGGCGGATAAGGCAAAATAAAAACCTAAATTAAATCCTTCTGCAAAAATATTTTCATAAAGTAACCACCCATGTATCAGTAAGCCTAAAGCAATCATCGCAGAATGTAGTTTTAAGTGTTGTTGATTTTCAGCGTTTTTTGGTGTACGCCAAAAATCAGCTGCCACCGCTAGGTAGATAAATACTACGACTAAATATGGAATTAGCTTTTGCATTGAATTGATCGCAATGAATTTATAACAATGTAATTATGGCGCAAATATGCTTCAAATATAATAGCTTGATGTAAAATTGAATTTTAATGATTTGTAAGAGTATGCAATGCTAGAAAATTTAACTGGGCGCCTGCAAGGCGTCATCAAAAATCTACGTGGTCAAGCGCGGTTAACTGAAGACAATATTGCTGATTCAATGCGCGAAGTACGCATGGCGCTGCTGGAGGCTGATGTTGCTCTGCCAGTGGTGAAAAACTTTATCGCACAAGTTAAATTACGCGCACAAGGCCAAGAGGTCTTGCAAAGCTTAACGCCAGGCCAGGCCGTTATTCAAGTAGTGCATGACGAACTTACCACGCTCATGGGTAAGGCTAACGTAAGCTTAAATCTAGCTGCAGTGCCGCCTGCCATCATTCTTATGGCAGGTTTGCAAGGCTCTGGTAAAACGACCACTTCAGCCAAACT
>JAYTHN010000423.1:0-2714 GCA_043732505.1 Methylotenera sp. | reverse complement strand
CAATATTTAAGCGCGCCATAATTTATAGTCACGCCATAAAAGCACACTCAAAGGCAGAAAATCGTGATGCTATTCATTTTCATTACGATGTTTCTAATGAGTTTTATGCATTGTGGCTAGATCAAAATATGGTCTATTCCTGTGGCTATTTTCAGCATATTGACGATACGCTAGATGACGCGCAGCTTGCTAAGCTTGATCATATTTGCCGTAAGTTGCTATTAAAACCTGGCGATCGTTTGTTAGATATTGGTTGTGGTTGGGGTGCATTAGTGGTTCATGCGGCAAAACATTATGGTGTGCAAGCCCATGGAGTGACACTGAGCCAGCAACAATTGGAATTAGCCCGTCTGCGTATTGCTAATGCAGGGCTTGAGCGTCTTGTCACTGTAGAGCTGCGTGATTATCGCGATATTGAAGGCGATGCTGAATACGATAAAATTTCAAGTATTGGTATGTTTGAACATGTAGGTTTAAAGAATCTACCTATTTATTTTGCTACTGTTCACAGATTACTCAAGCCGTCGGGTTTATTTTTAAACCATGGCATCACGCACGATGTAGAAGGTTGGAACAAGACTTTATCTACTGAATTTATTAATCGTTATATATTTCCTGATGGGCAGCTTGATACCATTAGCAATATTCAACGAGTCATGGAGCGTAACAAGTTTGAAATTGCTGATGTAGAAGGTATGCGTCTACATTATGCAATGACGCTAAGATACTGGGTTGCTCGACTGGAACAACATCACGAGCAGGCATTGCAGTACGTGAATGAATCAACTTACCGTATTTGGCGTCTATATATGGCGACTTGTGCGCTTGAGTTTGAATCTGGCGAAATTGGTATTTACCAAGTATTAGCAAGCAAGCGTAATGCCGGCAATTTGTTGTTACCATTAACGAGGCAACACATGTATGAAGCGAGCACAAAGCAATGATGAAAAGAAATATCCTCAGGAAAGTATGATTAAGCAGAAAAGTAATAGTAAAAGTAATGCCAAAAATATAATAGTGTCTAAAAAAGTAGGCTTTAAAACGCAACTTAACCAATTTCTTGATGTGCAGCGTTTACATCAGTTTCAGTATTGGTTAGTTGCATTAAGTCTATTATGTGTATCTACAACGAGCATTGCTAATGAAGACCAAGCAGTAGCTCCTGTGAATAATAGTATGAGGTCTCGTGTGCAAGAAACTCTCCCTAATACGTGACAATCGCCTAATTATGAGCTGTATATTCCAGTGAACACTTGGCATAACCGCTGTTATTATGATGCTGATAAAATCAAAGAATTCAATGAGGAGCCTTGGGACTTAGGTATCGGCAAGTATCGCTACGATGAAAAAGGTAACTGGCACGCGCTATATGGTATGGCCTTCATGGATTCAAACAACAAGCTAAAGCCATTGGTGGGTTATGGCTATCAAAAAATGTGGCGCCCTTCAGAAAACGTGCGATTGAGTGCTGCCTACAGGGTAGGTATTACGATGCGCTCAGATTTTAATTATGTGCCAATTCCTATTATCGTACCGCTTGCATCTGTTGAATATAGAAAGGTATCGGTGCAATCTACCTATATTCCTAGCTGTAATGATAACGGCAATATCTTATTAACTTGGCTACGCTGGCAGTTACAATAATTGTAGGTCTAATTTTTCGCTATTTAGCTTCTATCTTGTTCAGTTGATTAATGATTTGCCTAACCTGTTGCGCTACTTCAGTTGCAGTTAGTCCAACTGGACCAATATTTTGTACAACCAGTGCATCTGCTGCTGCACCGTGCACATAAACACCTAGCTTAGCTGCTGAAATCCCGTTCAAACCTTGTGCAATTAAGCTGCCTATTATGCCGCTTAGTACGTCTCCAGTACCACCGCTAGCCAGTCCAGGGTTGCCACTGGTATTAATAAACCAACTGCCATCATGGTTTGCACATATGGTACCTGCCCCTTTTAATACACAGGTGGCATGTAAAGTATTTGCTAAAGTGAGTGCACTTTCTGTACGATTTTGCTGAATACTTTCAGTACTGATCGATAGTAATCTAGCAGCCTCACCTGGGTGTGGGGTAATGACAGTTTCAGCCTGTCGATTTTTAGTCATGTTCGCTAAATGTGGATGTGTAGCAATTAGATTCAGCGCATCAGCGTCTAGTAATAACGCTACATTTTGCACTAAACCAAATTCTAGCAACTCAATCGCTTCATCAGAAGTACCTAAGCCAGGGCCAACGACTACGCAATTAAGCTGCGATAAATGACTCAGCATTGAAGCTGAGTGCATCATGATTTCAGGGTGACATAAATCTACTACAGGTGCCTCATTAGATAGCAATGCTGCATAAACACGGCCCGCACCACTTAATAATGCAGCTCTTGCAGCCAATAGTACAGCGCCTACCATTCCTGTGTCACCACCAATGATAGCAACGCTACCATTAGATCCCTTATGCGTATCTAATGCGCGTGGTGGCAACGCAGGTTTAAACATACTTTGAATTAAAAAGTGACGATTTGCAATTTGAGTATTGATGATAGCGCCCCAGATATTGATTTTATTGTAAAGCTTTAACAGATAGCGCAAATTTAATTAAGCACATCTAATTTAGTTTTATTTAACTAGACTATCGAATGTTAGGCAATTTCATCACTCTGAATAATTTACTGTTAGTTCATCCACCACATTAGTGACCCCTGGTGTGCCCCAAGCA
>JAYTHN010000422.1:0-24352 GCA_043732505.1 Methylotenera sp. | reverse complement strand
TGCCGAACTAGCGATGTATGAAGCGAAAAGACTGCAAACGAATGCAGTTATTTACAGCAATAAACTGGATGTGAGTAAGGAGCAAAGTTTATCCTTCAGCACAGAAATCAAAGAAGCACTGGAGCAAAATCAGTTTAAATTCTACGTGCAGCCTAAGCTAAATTTACGGACAAATAAAATTGTGTCGGTAGAAGCCTTAATTCGATGGTTAAATCCACAGCAAGAGCTATTGTCAACGGATAAATTCATTCCACAAGCTGAGAAAGCAGGCCATATTGCTAAGATTAGTTTGTGGATGCTGATTAATGCCGCGACTCTTTATGCTAAATGGCAATCTTACGGCATCAATATTAGTATTGCAGTTAATCTTTCTGCCCGTGATTTAATGGATCTAGATTTACCCGATTAAATAGCGAAAATACTGAGCGATAGGCAGATTCCATCCAAAGCGATTGCCTTAGAAATTACCAAGAGCAGTATTTTGGAAGATGCTGAGCAGGTAAGGATTACCGTTTCACGCTTATCTAATATGGGTCTAAAAATATCTATTGATGATTTTGGTACGGCCTATTCCTCATTTGCATATCTTAAAAATCTACAAGTGAATGAGTTGAAAATAGATAAATCATTCATCATCAATATGACACCGGACAGTGAAGATATAAAAATTGTGCGTTCTACCATTGATTTAGCCCATAACATGAGGCTAAGTGTAGTCGCTGAAGGTATTGAAACAAAGGCAGCATTAGATTTGTTGAAAGAGCTCAATTGTGATTTTGGCCAAGGCTACCTAATTGGTCGTCCAATGCCAGTTGAAAAATTAAATGATTATTTAATTGATTGGGAAGCTAAAGACGCTTAACAAACACCTATCACAATACGGTAAGATGCAAATATCGCGGGATTGGTGAAATGGCATCACGAAACTTTCCCAAAGTTTAATCGCGGGTTCGATTCCCGTATCCCGCTCCAACTAAACCTGTAATAATTAACGATAAATCCACTATGGCGAATCAAGCACCACCTTCAGTATTAACTTTTTCAGGTACAGACCCTAGCAGCGGCGCGGGTTTACAGGCGGATATTTTGACCTTTGCAAGTATAGGTTGTCATCCACTATCTGTGGTGACGGCGATTACCGTACAGGATACGATTGGTGTAGATAGCGTATTGCCAATGGATGCAGATTGGGTCAATGATCAAGCGCGTGCGATTTTAGAAGATGTGCAGGTGTCTGCCTTTAAGTTGGGTTTATTAGGTTCAGTTGAAAATATCGCGGTGATTGCAGAAATTATGGCGGATTATCCAGATATTCCCTTGTTAATAGACCCGATTTTAACTTCAGGCCGCGGCGATAATTTAACTAATGACGACATGATGGATGCGATGATTGAGCTGCTTTTCCCGCAAGCCACGTTAATTACGCCAAATAGTTTAGAGGCACGCCGATTCGCATTTGCCGATGATATGGATGAAGTAGATTTGACTTCATTAGATGAAAGCGCCGCACGTTTGTTAGCAATGGGCAGTGAATATGTGCTAATCACAGGCACACATGAGCGCACGCTAGACGTGACTAATACTTTATACGGTGAAAATAAACTCATCAAAGCATATAAATGGGAACGTTTACCTGGCAGTTATCATGGCTCTGGTTGCACGCTCACCAGTGCCATCGCTGCATGTATGGCGCACGGCTTGACTATTGAAGAGGCCATTTTAGAAGCACAAGAATACACATGGCAAACGCTTAAAAATGGCTTTAGACCTGGCATGGGGCAATATATTCCAGACCGTATGTTTTGGGCGCGTGATGAAGAAGACGTAGTTGTGACAAATGGGGATGGCAGCGTTAAAGCCCATTAATTATAGCTTTTATGATAAGTGGTTTATACGCCGTTACCCCAGACGAACCTGACACAGCTTTGCTTCTAGCTAAGGTAGAGGCTGCATTGCAGGGCGGAATAAACGTACTGCAGTATCGTAACAAGCTTGCAAATCACAAGCTTAAAATGCAGCAAGCACGGGCTATTTTGCCGTTGTGTAGACAATATCAAGTACCGTTCGTTATTAACGACTCCATTAAACTTTGCCTAACGCTAGATGCAGATGGCGTGCATTTGGGCGGTGACGATGGTGATTTAATCGCGGCGCGCGTCAGATTAGGTGCAAATAAAATACTAGGCGCATCATGTTATAACCGCTTTGATTTAGCGCTAAGCGCGCAACAAGCTGGTGCAGATTACGTGGCATTTGGCGCTTGTTTTGCCTCTAGCACAAAACCTAATGCGCCTGTTGCAAGTTTAGATTTATTCAAACAGGCAAAAGCACAGCTGACAATCCCGTCTGTTGCCATTGGCGGGATTACCCTTGAAAATACTAATTTAGCGTTAGCTGCTGGTGCTGACGTCATCGCCGTGATTAACGCTATTTTTAATGCAAGTGATATAAAACTAACCACCCAGCACTTCACACAATTATTTAATCATTAAATCTATACATCATGACTTCTAACAATCAAAATCTATTTGAAAAATCTCAACAATTGATCCCAGGCGGGGTTAACTCCCCTGTTCGCGCATTTCGCAGCGTGGGCGGCACGCCTATTTTTTTTAAAAAAGGCTTAGGGTCTAAGCTTTGGGATGTTGATGGTAAGGAGTACATCGATTACATCAACTCATGGGGCCCGATGATAGTAGGCCATGCGCACCCGGTGGTGATTAAAGCGGTGCAGGAAGTGGCTGAGAACAGCTTGTCATTTGGCGCACCTACTGGCTTAGAGCTTGAAATGGCTGAGCTTATTAATAAACTTGTACCTAGCATGGAACAAGTAAGGCTCAATAGTAGTGGTACTGAAGCAACCATGAGTGCGATTCGTACCGCGCGCGGCTATACAGGGCGGGATAAAATCATCAAGTTTGAGGGCTGTTATCATGGCCATTCAGATGGCTTGTTAGTGAAAGCAGGTTCAGGCTTACTTACTTTTGGCGAGCCAGATTCTGGCGGCGTACCAGCGAGTGTGGCCGCTCATACCTTAACGCTTGAATATAACAATACCCAAGCGCTCAAAGATTTATTCGGCCAAGTCGGCGATGAAATTGCCTGTGTGATTATTGAGCCAGTGGTAGGAAATATGAATTTGATTGTACCGCACATTGAGTTTTTGCAAACCCTGCGCGAACTTTGTACTAAGCACGGCGCGGTGTTGATTTTTGATGAAGTGATGACAGGCTTTCGTGTGGCTTTAGGCGGTGCGCAAGCGCTGTACAACATCAAACCGGATATGACGACTTTAGGCAAAGTGATTGGCGGTGGCTTGCCTGTAGGTGCATTTGGTGGTCGTAAAGATATTATGCAATGCCTAGCGCCAGTCGGTAAGGTTTATCAGGCAGGTACGTTATCGGGTAATCCAGTTGCAGTGACCGCTGGTTTAAAAACGCTAGAATTGATTCAAGCGCCAGATTTTCATGCCAAATTAGCTGCGCAAACCCAAAAACTGGTAGTTGGCTTAAAAGCAGCCGCACAGGAAACGGGCGTAATATTTAATGCTCAAAATGTCGGCGGTATGTTCGGCTTATATTTCAGCGAAAAATGCCCAACTTCGTATCATGAGATGATGCAATCGAACAAAGAGCATTTCAATAAATTCTTCCATAGTATGTTAGAGAGTGGTATTTACTTAGGCCCTTCAGCATTTGAAGCGGGCTTTGTGTCAGCTGCGCATAATGATGAAGATATTGGCTTTACTTTAGCGGCAGCGAAAAAAGCGTTTCAGCTTATAACTACAGCCTAAGGAAAATTGTATTGGCACGTAAATGCGCATCAGAATTATTTGCTGTTATTTATAATTTTTTGTCAAAATAATTCTTATCTTTAAGCTCTATCTTATTGAACCCATAGGCATTTAACGGTAAAATTAAAGGTTCCGCTTAATATTTTGTGATTCGATAATATGGCATCAGATTTAAGTAGTTCAAGTAACCTAGATTCAAGTAACCTAGATTCAAGCATAAGTCCAAGTAAAATCTTGCTTAAGCCAGCTAAACAAGGTTTATACAATCCGTCTAACGAACGTGACGCCTGTGGCGTGGGATTTGTTGCGCACATCAAGGGCAAAAAGAGCCACGAGATTGTGAAAAAAGGCTTGGAGTTGCTTACGAACCTGACGCATCGCGGCGCAACGGGCTATGATCCAAAATTAGGCGATGGCGCGGGCTTACTGATGCAAATGCCAGACGCATTTATGCACAAAGAGGCGGCAAAACTTAATATCAATCTGCCTGATGCAGGTCAATATGCCGTGGGCAATGTATTTTTACCGCAAGCGGCTGAAAGCCGTGAAGCTTGCGAAGCCTTAACTACTCAAATTATCGCTGAAGAAAATCAAACATTTCTTGGCTGGCGTGATGTTCCAGTCGATAACGGCAATATTGCACAAGCGGCACGTGACGTTGAGCCGACCATTCGCCAAGTCATTATTGCTGGCAAGTCAGATGACCAAAACGTATTCGAGCGTAAATTATTCGTCATTCGTAAACGTATTGAACATGCAGTACGTGCGTTAAATTTACAAGATAATGCTGCGTTTTATATTCCATCACTGTCTTCTCGCACCATCGTCTACAAAGGTATGTTGCTGGCGAATGAGGTGGGAGTTTATTATAAAGACTTAAATGATGAGTCAGTAGTTTCAGCTCTAGCACTTGTTCATCAGCGCTTTTCAACCAATACTTTTCCAGCTTGGGATTTGGCACATCCATTCCGAATGATTGCGCATAATGGTGAAATCAATACCGTGCAGGGCAACGTGAACTGGATGGCTGCACGCCATGAGACCATGAAGTCCAGCATGATTGGTGAGGACTTAGAAAAGCTATGGCCACTAATCGTAGATGGTCAGTCTGATTCTGCCTGTTTTGATAACTGTTTAGAGCTGCTAGTAGCAGGTGGTTATTCATTACCACATGCCATGATGATGATGATTCCTGAAGCTTGGGGTGCAAAAGACGGTGCTGGTAATCCGCTGATGGATGAAGAGCGTCGCGCTTTCTACGAATACCACGCTGCCTTAATGGAGCCATGGGATGGTCCAGCGGCAGTGGCTTTTACTGACGGCCGCATGATTGGTGCTACTCTGGACCGTAACGGTCTACGCCCTGCCCGCTATTTAGTCACGGATGATGACCTCGTGATGATGGCATCTGAAATGGGTGTGCTGACTTTCCCACAAGAAAAAATCGTTAAAAAATGGCGGCTTGAGCCAGGAAAAATGCTGCTGATTGACACTGAACAAGGCCGTATTATTGGCGATGCAGAAGTCAAAAATGCACTTGCTACAGCTAAACCATACAAACAGTGGATAGCAAAAACGCGTTACTTCTTGAGCGATATGCCTAAAGTTGAAGGCGGCCTAGAAATGGCAGCGAGCTTGCTAGATACGCAACAAGCATTTGGCTACACGCAAGAAGACATCAAATTCGTCATGCAACCGATGGTGGCTAACGGTGAAGAAGGTGCTGGCTCTATGGGTAACGACGCGGCATTGCCAGTGTTGTCTGCTAAACCGAAATTGCTCTACAACTATTTTAAACAGTTATTCGCACAAGTGACTAACCCGCCAATTGACCCGATTCGTGAAGAGTTAGTCATGTCATTGGTCACGTTTATCGGGCCAAAACCAAACCTACTGGGTGTGGATGAAACTACACCATCTATGCGCTTGGAGGCTAGTCAGCCAGTATTGATGTTAGATGAGCTTGAGCAATTAAAAGCCATTGCAACCCTCACGCAAAATCAATATAAATCATTGGTATTGGATATTACTTACCCAGCCACACAAGGCAAAGCGGGTATGGCTGCCGCTGTAGCGAGCATTGCCAGTGCCGCTGAAAAAGCGGTGCATGATGGCTTTAATATTCTGATTCTTTCAGATAGAAACATCAGCGAAGCGCGCCTAGCAATTCCAGCGTTGCTAGCCTGTTCTGCCACGCATGAGCATTTAGTAAAAAGTGGCTTAAGAACAAGTACTGGTCTAGTAATAGATACTGGTTCTGCTCGTGAAGTACATCATTTTGCATTGCTTGCTGGTTATGGCGCTGAAGCGGTTTGTCCGTGGCTGGCTTTTGAAACCATTAATCATATGGCTAATAATCAATCAAATAGCAAAGAGAATTACGAAGCCGCTAAGAAATTCGTTAAAGCCATTGGTAAAGGCTTATACAAAGTCATGTCGAAAATGGGTATTTCTACCTATCAATCTTACTGTGGTGCAAAAATTTTTGAGGCGATTGGTTTAAATACTGTATTCGTAGAAAAGTACTTCACTGGCACTGCGACTAATATTGAAGGTATTGGGCTAGATCAAGTTGCTGAAGAAGCAGAGCGTTTACATCTAAGCGCTTTTGGTGATGACCCTGTATTGGCGAACAGCCTAGATGCAGGTGGCGAATACGCTTTCCGTGTACGTGGCGAAGAGCACATGTGGACGCCAGATTCTATTGCAAAATTACAGCATGCAACGCGAACTAATTCAGCGACGACCTATAAAGAATATGCAGCCTTAATCAACGACCAAACACGTAGGCATATGACCTTGCGCGGTTTGTTTGAAATAAAATCAGCAGGCAAAGCTATTCCGCTAGATTCAGTTGAGCCAGCTAAAGAAATCGTAAAGCGCTTTGCTACAGGTGCGATGTCACTAGGTTCAATTTCAACCGAAGCGCATGCAACCTTAGCTATTGCCATGAACCGTATTGGTGGTAAATCTAACACTGGTGAAGGTGGTGAAGATGCTAAACGCTTCATTGCGGTTGCACATGACACCAGCATGGCGAATGTGATTGGCGCAAAAAATATTGAACGCGATATTCCACTTAAAGCGGGTGATTCTATGCGCTCGCGTATTAAACAAGTGGCATCTGGCCGTTTTGGCGTAACCGCTGAGTACTTAGCTTCAGCAGATCAGATTCAAATTAAAATGGCACAAGGTGCAAAACCTGGTGAGGGCGGTCAATTACCTGGCCATAAGGTGTCGGAATATATCGCGAAATTGCGTTTTTCAGTTCCTGGCGTGGGCTTGATTTCACCTCCACCACACCATGATATCTACTCAATTGAAGATCTAGCACAATTGATTCATGACCTTAAAAATGCCAATCCAAAAGCATCAATCTCGGTAAAACTAGTTTCTGAAACTGGCATTGGTACCGTTGCAGCTGGCGTGGCAAAAGCCAAGTCAGACCATATTGTAGTTGCTGGTCATGATGGTGGTACTGGAGCATCGCCAATTTCATCAGTAAAACATGCAGGCACACCGTGGGAATTAGGTTTGGCTGAAACACAGCAGACTTTAGTGCTTAACCAATTACGTGGTCGCGTAGTTGTGCAAGTTGATGGGCAAATGAAAACAGGCCGTGATGTGCTGATAGGCGCATTGTTGGGCGCGGATGAGTTCGGTTTCGCAACGGCGCCGCTAGTGGTTGAAGGCTGTATTATGATGCGTAAATGTCATCTAAATACTTGTCCAGTTGGTGTCGCCACGCAAGATCCAGAACTGCGCAAACGCTTTACCGGCCAACCTGAACATGTGGTGAATTACTTCTTCTTTGTAGCTGAAGAAGTGCGTGAATTGATGGCTTCAATCGGCATTGCTAAGTTTGATGATTTGATCGGCCGTGCTGATTTATTAGATATGCAAGCAGGCATTAATCACTGGAAAATCAATGGTTTAGACTTTAGTAAAGTGTTCTATTTGCCAGAAATGCCAGCCAGTGTTTCACGTAAAAATAACGACGTGCAAGATCATGGTCTAGTGAAAGCGCTTGATAATAAATTGGTGGCATTAGCAACACCAGCTTTAGAAACAGGTAAGCCAGTGGTATTAGACATTGCAATTTCTAATACTAATCGCACGGTTGGTACCATGTTGTCGAATCAAGTTGCCACGCGCTATGGCAGCACAGGTCTGCCAGACGATACGATACACGTCAATTTTAAAGGTACATCGGGCCAAAGCTTCGCGGCATTTTTAGCCAAGGGCATTACTTTTGAATTGACTGGCGAAGGCAACGATTACGTTGGTAAAGGCTTGTGTGGCGGACGCATCGTCATCAAGCCACCAGTTGCATTCCGCGGTATTGCGCATGAAAATATTATCATCGGTAACACGGTTATGTACGGCGCAACCACTGGCGAAAGCTACTTTAGAGGCGTTGCAGGCGAGCGTTTCTGTGTACGTAACTCAGGCGCCTCTGCCGTTGTTGAAGGCGTAGGTAACCATGGTTGTGAATATATGACAGGCGGTACTGTTGTGGTGCTTGGCTTAACGGGGCAAAACTTCGCCGCGGGTATGAGTGGCGGCGTAGCATATGTGTACGATGAAGATGGCTTATTTGCCAGACGTTGTAATATGAGCATGGTTGCGCTTGAAAAAGTTGAAAGTGCAGAAGCTAGCCTTGGTAAGGTGCATCATTTAGATCAACCTGACGAAATCACCCTGAAAACGCTCATTGAAAACCACGCAAAATATACGGGCAGTGTGCGTGCAAGCGATATGTTGGCAGATTGGGCAAACTACAGAACTAAGTTTGTAAAAGTGATGCCGAACGAATATAAGCGCGCTTTAATTGAGCTCGCTGAAGACAAATCTCTTGTTGCAGCTTAAGGTTGCTGCATTAAAGTTGGCTGCATAATTGCTTGTTAAAGATTAACAGTTGCATCATGGCAAAAATATTAAATATGGGTAAGGGCTTATTAGTATGGGTAAAGTAACAGGTTTCATGGAATACGAAAGACTGACTGAAGCAAATCTGCCGGTAATAAATCGCGTTAAAAATTACAAAGAATTTGTATTACATTTAACTGATGAGCAAGCTAAGCAGCAAGGCGCGAGATGTATGGATTGCGGTATTCCATTCTGTATCACAGGTTGCCCAGTCAATAACATCATTCCAGATTGGAATGATTTGGTGTACAGCCAAGATTGGCGCGCTGCCATTGATGTGTTGCATTCAACGAATAACTTCCCAGAATTCACGGGCCGCATTTGCCCAGCACCTTGCGAAGCCGCATGTACATTGAACATTAATGCCGACGCAGTTGGAATTAAATCGATTGAGCATGCGATTATAGATAAAGCTTGGGAAAACGATTGGGTCACACCACAAGTATCAACCCATAAAACAGGTAAAAAAGTAGCGATTGTGGGTTCAGGCCCAGCAGGAATGGCCGCTGCACAACAATTAGCGCGCGTTGGCCATGATGTGGTCGTGTTAGAAAAAAGTAGCCGTATTGGTGGCCTGCTGCGCTATGGAATTCCAGATTTTAAAATGGAAAAGATTCATATTGATCGCCGTATGACGCAGATGGAAGCTGAAGGCGTTGAGTTCCGTGTCAATCAACACGTTGGCGAAAATGTACAAGCTGATAGCTTATTAGCTGAATTCGATGCCGTGATTTTAGCGGGCGGTGCTGAGCATCCACGTGATTTGCCGGTGATAGGCCGTGAATTAGATGGTGTAATGTACGCAATGGACTTTTTAACGCCACAAAATAAAGTCGTGGCTGGTGACACGATTGCGAACCAAGTGATGGCAACCAATAAAAACGTGGTAGTCATTGGTGGTGGCGATACAGGGTCTGACTGTGTGGGTACCTCAAACCGTCATGGTGCGCTAAGTATTACGCAATTTGAGTTAATGCCGCAACCGCCAGAAAAAGAAAACAAAGAGCTTGTTTGGCCGAACTGGCCGCTCAAAATGCGTACTTCTAGCTCACATGAAGAAGGTGCAAACCGCGATTGGTCAATTACCACTAAAGAATTAATCGGCGAAAATGGCAAAGTGGTTGCGCTTAAAGGCTCAAAAGTCGAGTGGAAAAATGGAAAAATGGTCGATGTAGCAGGTACAGAATTCACTATTAAAGCGGATTTAGTGTTGTTAGCCATGGGTTTTGTTTCACCAGTACAAAAATTATTAGACGCATTCGGTGTAGAAAAAGACAATCGTGGTAATGCAAAAGCAACGACTGAAGGTGCTGAAAGCTATAAAACTAGTAAGGCTAAAGTGTTTGCTGCGGGCGATGTACGTCGTGGTCAGTCATTAGTTGTGTGGGCAATTCGTGAAGGTCGCCAAGCGGCTAAAGCGGTAGATGAGTTTTTGATGGGTTCATCTATATTACCTAGATAATAAGCTTGAACATGAGTAATAGAAAGAAAGGATGCAAAGTAAAACTGCTTTGTGTCCTTTTTTATTAAGCCCACAAAATAGTTAGTTTTTAGATAGTCATTTAGGTAGTAAATTATGAGTCAATTGCAAAACGATACGTTCTTAAAAGCGCTGATGCGCCAACACACAGACTACACTCCAGTGTGGATGATGCGCCAAGCGGGTCGTTATTTGCCAGAGTACCGTGAAAGCCGCAAAACTGCTGGAAGCTTTTTACAGCTATGCAAAAGCCCAAGTTTTGCAACTGAAGTGACTATGCAGCCGCTGGATCGCTATCCATTATTGGATGCTTCAATACTCTTTTCAGATATTCTCACCGTGCCAGATGCAATGGGTTTAGGCTTGTATTTTGAAGAAGGTGAAGGCCCGAAATTTGAGCGTACTTTGCGCGAAGAAGCTGATATCACAAAGTTAACGGTGCCAGACATGGCAAAACTGCAATATGTATTTGATGCTGTGAGCCAAATTCGCAAAACACTTGAATGGCGCGTGCCATTAATCGGCTTTTCAGGCAGCCCATGGACGCTTGCGACTTATATGGTAGAAGGTAAAGGTGGCACGGATTTCTTAACCATTAAAAAAATGGCTTATGCACGCCCCGACTTGTTACACCATATTTTAGAAACAACCGCACAAACGGTTATTCAGTACCTTAACGCCCAAATCATTGCAGGCGCACAAGCCGTAATGATATTCGACTCATGGGGCGGGGCGCTTTCACACAGTGCCTATAAAGAATTTTCGCTCAATTACATGCAAAAAATTGTGTCAGGTTTAACTAAAAATAACGAAGGTCGCAAAGTACCGAGTGTAGTGTTCACCAAAGGCGGCGCCTTATGGTTAGAAGCACAAGCTGAAATAGGTGCAGATGCGTTAGGTTTAGATTGGACGGTAGATATAGGTAGTGCTCGCAAAAGAGTGGGTGATACCGTTGCACTACAAGGCAATCTTGACCCAGCAATCTTGCTATCAACCCCAGCAGCGATTGAGAAAGAAGTAGCTAATATCTTAGCTAGTTATGGACAAGGTAATGGTCATGTATTCAATCTAGGTCACGGTATTACACAGTGGACACCACCTGAAAATGCGGCAGCGATGCTAACTGCGGTGCGTGAACATAGCAGACAATATCATCAGTAATTGAAAAAGCCCGCTAGACCGCAAGGGTCTTCTGCGCGGAATATACAAACTAAAGCTTGTTATTCACACGTGACTGGCTTTAACTTGGCTAATTAAAGTGATATACGCTTTAGTGTGTCATCTTTATCAATAAACTTATGCTTTAGTGCGCCGGCCACATGCAATCCAATGACCACTAAAATAATAATGCCAATCACCTCATGCGCCGCTTTGTAAATTTCGCGTAACGGGTTGTTATCTAGCCCTTTAATGAACGGTATGCCAAACCATTTAATACCATACTTACTATACGTTGCCATAATAATACCGCTTACTGGTAGCGCTACCATAAGCAGATAAAGCAAGTGGTGAGCACCTGTCGCTAATTTTTTCTCCCATGCCTTATATGAACTTAACAAGGCTGGTGGGCGATGTGTAATGCGCCATAAAATGCGGATGACGATAAGCGCCATAATGGTAATACCTAGCGATTTATGTAAATTGAAATAGAACGATCTTGGTGCTGTTGGCTCACTTAATTGCCATGTGTAAATGCCCCAATCAAATAAATCATAGGCCATTGCTTTAGGCGCTTCTTTAGGTAAGTCACTCATGTACCAACCTAGTGCAAACATGCCAAAAATAAAAATGGCGATAAGCCAATGTAAAACCACTGCAGTTTTGGTGTAACGTGATGTGTTATGCATCATATAAATTCCTTAGCAAAGTACTTAAGCAAAAAACCTTAATCTCAGTCTTTGTGACAACTGTCACACGTAAACCTCGTTTAAGCTATTATCATGTTAATAATCCATGACTGCAACATTTCACCACTCTAATATCCTAACAATCGGCATACTTCCAAAAGGTAGTTAACATGAATACAAATCGGCACTTTAGATTCAATCATTTAGTATGGATGTGCGCATTTTTTACTTTAGTGAGTTGTGCGCATGCGGAATTGAAGCAGAATAGTTTTGCGATGGAAGATATAGGTGGAGGCATTTATGTGCATCATGGTCAGCATTTAGACATTGATACTGGTTACCAAGGCGATATCTGCAATGATAGTTTTGTGGTGGGTAGCAAAGGCGTGGCAGTGATTGATACCGGTGGTAGTTTAAAAGTGGGTAATGAGCTGCGTGATGCAATTAAAAAAGTAACGCAGTTACCCATTTTGTATGTCATTAACACCCATGTTCATCCAGACCATATTTTTGGTAATGCAGCATTTTTACAAGATAAGCCCGTGTTTGTTGGCCACGCTAAATTAGCCGATGCGATGCAGTTACGCAAAGAGGCATATGATAAGCTCAACATAAAATACTTAGGTGCAGATGCGAAAGGGAGTGAAATAGTAAAGCCTAGCTTATTGGTGAAAGAACCCACCACATTGGATTTAGGCGATAGAACCTTAACCGTAACGCCTTATGTTGCTGCGCACACCAATACCGATGTGTCAGTGATAGATAGCAAAACAAAGACTTTATTTACTGGGGATTTATTATTTATAGACCGTACGCCAGTAGTAGAGGGTGATATTAAAGGCTTGATTGCGGCTATTGATACATTAAAAACTTACCCTGTTACACAAGTGGTGCCCGGACATGGGCCATTTACTAAAGATTGGCTAACCTCACTAAACAACGAACAACGCTACTTAAATGTTTTGTTAACCGACATCCGCGCAAGCATCAAAAAAGGCGTAAGTATGGAAAGCACGATGGACACCGCTGCGGCGAGTGAAAAAGACAAATGGCTGCTATTTAATGTTGCTAATAGGCGGAATGTAAACACGATTTACCCTGCACTTGAGTGGGAGTGAAGCGAGTAAACCAACAAAAAGCGGTCAGAAGGGTAATTCCAGACCGCTTTTATTTGAGTTTAAAATATTTATTTTTTAGCGTTATCTAGGCTAAAACTAGTTTGTGGATGTGCTGCTAAAAGTAACATACCACCTGTAATGCCAAAGTATAAAAACATTACTTCTGGTTGAAATCTGCCTAACACAATCGCTAAAAATAATGCGAGACCCGCTAACATATAAGCAAATAATTGCGTTCTATAGCCAAACAATAAACCTAAGCCAGCAACTAATTGTACTAAAATTAATAGAGGTGCAAAAATGCTGGCAAGCCCTACTGTGCCTAAAGTCACTTGATAATCAATATAACCATTAGGGTGGTTCATGATAGCGATTAAACGTAAAATTACTAAACCTAAAAATACGAGTGCTAGTAATATGCGTGCAGCGGCTGTTTGATATTTTTGCATGTAAAAACCCTTGGGTGACTTAATTAAACTAACTAAGTAAATTATAAATGGTAATTGACTAAAAGGTGCATGATGCACCGAACTGTTTTAGTCCGCAAGGCAGTCAATATAATAAATTGCATACAGTCTAAAATTACTCTTTTAATTAAAGTGTTACAAATGTCTTCAAATTATCAAGCCATAAACTTTCAAGTGATGCAAGTTAGCTGGGTTACCTACGCTACGCAATTAATGGCGGTGCGGGAGCCAGTATTCATTGTAGAACAGCAGGTAGATCCTATTTTTGAATGGGATGAATTAGATGCTTTAGCTATCCATTTACTGGCGAGTATTGAAAATCAGCCTATTGGCTGTGCACGTATTATTGAACATCAAAAAATTGGACGCATGGCAGTATTTAAGACTTGTCGAGGTTTGGGAGTTGGTCAAGCGCTGTTGGTTAAGGCAATTGCAATTTGCCAAGCACATGGCAGTAAGGTTATTAACTTAACAGCGCAAACTCATGCGATTTCTTTTTACAAACAAGCGGGATTTATTGTAACCAGTGGCATATATCAAGATGCGAATATTCCACATGTAGATATGCAGTTGATACTATAAATAGGTAATTTAAATTTTGAAAATTGCTTAAATCTGGGCGATTCTATAAACTTGTATTGTTAAGTTTTATTCACTAATATTCAAGGATTATTCATGTCAAAAATCATTTTTAAAGCAGGCGAAGCGACTATATTTACTGAAGGTAAAGACGTTAGTGCAGCGATGCCAGAAATTTTAATCGGAAGTGTCGATGGTCCAGTAGGTCAAGCGTTTGCTAACATGATGGCGCAAAGCAAAGGCCATACGGCAATGTTTGCAGTGCGTGACATTAATCAATTAGTACGCCCTGCTTGTATGATGGTGCCAAAAGTGACTTTAAAAGACAGCGCTAATATCGAGTTGTTTGGAGGCTTAGTGCAAGCTGCAACAGCTGATGCTATTTTAGATTGTGTGATTGAAGGTATTATTCCTAAAGACCAAGTGAATGATTTATGTATTATTAGCTTGGTGTGGATTGATCCAGGTGCGGCTAAAGACGCTAATCTTGATAAAGCTGATATGTACAAAAATAATTATGATGCTACTAAATTAGCGATTAAACGTGCTTTGAATGATGAGCCAACGATTGATGAATTGATTGCAAATCGTCATAAAATTAAACATTGCATGTGGGAAGAGTCTTGGGATCAGAAATAAGTTAAATAAAAAGCGGCAAAGGCCGCTTTTTATTTAACTGCTCAGATTGATCTTTTCTTTACCAAATCAAGCATTGGCGAAGCTTTTACTAAGTCATCACGATAAGGATGTGATGAGTTATTATAAAGGCCAATTATTTTTTTCACGTACATCTGCGTTTCTGCGTATGGTGGAACACCTTTATATTTGTCCACTGCACGTTCACCTGAATTGTAGGCAGCTGCAACTAACTCAACATCACCTTTGAAATAAGCGAGTAGCCATTGTAAATAGGCAAGCCCGCCTTTAATGTTGTCTTCAGCCTTGTAAGCATTTTTTACACCAAATCGCTCAGCTGTCTCAGGAATAAGCTGCATTAAACCTTGTGCATTTTTTGGCGAGGTTGCTTGCACGTTGAACCCTGACTCTACAGCAATGAATGCCATCGCTAAATTTGTATCAATCAAATAACGGGGCGCAAGTTTATCTACCAATTTTAAAATGCGGCTTTGAGAATAAAATAATGCAGCCGTTTGAGCAGATATCGTTTTCTGATCTGAATTTTTACTATTTGCAACTACCATTTTTGGTGCATCTGGCAGCAAGCAGGAAGGTAATTTTGAGGGCGGTACTGTATTTGCGACTGTAGCAAGTGACTCAATTGCACGCTCATGATTTTGTTCTGCTGCCATAGCGTATAGTTGTGCAGCAATACTTTGGTCTATTGAGACGCCCTTACCATTCGCGTACATCCAACCAAGTGCATATTGTGCATCGGCATCACCATCTCTTGCTTCATGACAGTAGCTTGCCGCTACTTCTGCATAACCGTTTGCAGAACCAGCTGTATTTTTAAACTTAAATGCCATCTCAACTAACATTGCATTTGGGTTTTTTAAGGACTTTATAACTTCTTGTGCATTAACCTCAGTATTAGCTTCGTTTGCCATACTGCTGGCGCACACCATTAACCCAGTCAGTATTATCAATGGCTTGCCATACAATGGGTTTACAAAAAAATACATTATTTTACAATTTCGCTTCAAGTGTCACGTTTATTTACAAGGCATACTAACTTCACAATAAAATCATTGTATCGATTGTGACGTAAGTATCAATGACCCTTTAGGGCTATGAATATCAACTGAAAACAAGGCGTTAGCATGCTGAAATCTTAGGAATAATGACTAGAGTATTAAGCGTGTCGCTATTACTGGCGTGGTCTGTAGTCTGTTTAGACCAAGTAATATTGTTTATTTTCTAGTGATTGTAAAATTTTACGTACAGGTGTTGGAATCGCTGCAGTAATCGCATCATCGATACTAAGCCAGATATGGTCAGTTTCACAAACCTTGGTATGTATTTTGATTACACGTAGTGGTTGAGGTTGAATATGTAGCTTAAAATGCGTAAAAGCATGACTTAGCGTGGCAAGGGGTTCATCTGACTCGGCAATCATTGCAAAGCGACTAAGCACTACGGCTTCAGTATTATTGTCAGTCTCAACCTCAGGAAAACTCCATAAGCCACCCCAAATCCCTGTAGATGGACGTTTTTCTAGTAAGACTTCATTACCATGCAACAATATAAGCATTGTAATATGCCTTTCTAGAATCGCTTTGCGTGGTTTAGGTGTTGGCAACTCACTTACGCGGTGCTGTCTATATGCCTCGCAGGTGTTATTGAGCGGACATACTTCGCATTTCGGTTTACTTCTGGTACAAAGCGTCGCACCTAAATCCATAAGACCTTGCGTGTAGGCAATCATGTCTTGTTTGGGCAGTAACTCTTCCGCCAATATCCATAATTTTTTTTCAATTTTTGGTGTGCTGGGCCAACCTTCAACTAAAAAATGTCTGGCAAGTACACGTTTTACGTTGCCGTCTAATATAGTTTGTATTTGATTAAATGCAAATGAAGCAACTGCCGCAGCTGTAGAGCGGCCAATGCCTGAAAGTGTTTGAATAATCTCAAAATCTTGCGGAAATTGACCATTATGTTCATGCTTAATAGTTTGAGCTGCTTTATGTAAGTTACGTGCACGTGAGTAGTAACCTAAGCCGCTCCAGTGTTGTAATATTTCATCCTGTGTTGCATTAGCTAGGGATGCAATATTGGGAA
Source organism: Methylotenera sp. (assembly GCA_043732505.1). Taxonomy (GTDB): domain Bacteria; phylum Pseudomonadota; class Gammaproteobacteria; order Burkholderiales; family Methylophilaceae; genus Methylotenera. Next base: position 7,400 of record JAYTHN010000422.1, on the reverse strand, counting down.
ACTGATGCATAAACTTGCTGTAGTAACCAATCACTGCAGTCACTTGCGTTTGTTGCAACATAATCTCGGAAACCCAGATAGCATAAGGGTCAGCAGTATTTTGCCAAGGTAAGTTGTGGCGACCATGCACTTTTTGCCATGCAATTAGGCGGTTTGCAAATTCAGACATTCTTTAATTTATGATGAGTGATAACTTAAAAATTGAGAATTTTTTTAAGTTTTTGTGCTGCTTTTTCTTTAGCTTGATCTTCAGCAGATTTAGGCGATTCGGCTGGGGCTGTCTCAGGGCCCTCAGGCGCTACAGTATCAGTTGCTTTTTTCTTACCTAATAGTCCTTTAAGTGCATCTACTTTATCGCCACCACCTAATAAGTCTTTTACTGCAGCACCTTTTTCTCCACCTACTTTTTCGAGTAAGTTAGATTTAGCCATAGCCGCGCCAATTGCTGCAAAGTTCATACCGTATTTAGGGCTTGAGAACGTACCGGTGATTTTTACAGGAATTGAAAAGCCAGCCAAAGAATCTAGGTCAGCACCGCCCTGCCCTTTGAGTGATTTCACTACGCTAGGTTTGGCTAAATAGTTGATGGTTTCATTGCCAATATCAATGTCACCACGGCTATCGCCTTTAGCTAAACGCAGTACGGGTGCTTTCATGGCAAGGTCTTCATTATGAGCAACGCCGTTTTTGATATTAAAAGAAGCGGTGAGTTCGCTAAAGTCTGTTTTTTTGCTTTCATCAGCCCCTACGCTGTTTTTATCTTTAAATATGTTCACCTTAGATTTAATATCACGTAGGGTACCAGCAATATCTACGCCTTTAATCGCACCATCCGCAAGGTTGATAGCAACATTACCCGCCAATGCTTTTTTAAGCGCACCTACAGTATTGCCAGAGGCAGTCACATCTACATTTAGCGTGCCTTTACCACTTAACATATTATTATTAATGGCATCAACCAACAGCGGCCCAATCGCGATATTTCTCATATCTTGTTTAAAGACAATGCTTGGTGTGCTGTGCGCATCAACTTTAAGCATACCGCTCATACTGCCTTGATACAAGTTAGCCGCAAATGGTGAAATTGTCGCAATGCCATCAGTCGCTTTTAAGCCGATATTAACGTTTTCAGTTTTAACGTTAGCAAGTTTAAGCCAGCCGATTTTCGCTTCGCCCGAAGCGTTCAACTTTTTTAGTGCGCTCAAATCAATCGGTGCGTCGCCACTGTTTTTTGCAGCAGGGCTTTTATTAGTATTTGAGTCACTTTTCGTGATGTACTTATCAGCATCTAATTTATCAATATTCACATTAAAGCTATAAATTGGGTCACTAAAGCGCGCAATACCGATACTGGCGTTAATTTGGCTATCATCCACTTTAGCCGCGAGTGGATTTAAACTCAATTTTTGACCATCCGCTTTTAAATCAATGCGAATATTTGAAGCTTTGGTTTTGCCGTATTTCAAACTACCAATTCGCAGTGAACCGTCTGCATTCAATGCTTTGAGCGCGCTTAAATCTAGTGGCTTGTCACTAGTTTTAGTGGCTGCTGGTGCTGCGCCAGTATTGGCTTTTACATATCTGTCAACGTCTAATCTATCAATATCAATATCAAACGTATAAAGTGGTCTAGCAAACTGACTGATGGCTAAATTGCCTTTAATTTGGCTATCATCAAGCTTTACGTTTAGGCCTGTTAAAGCGAGTTTTTCACCATCAGCTTTGATACCAACATTAAGGCCAGACAAGCGGTATTTTTGATAAATTAAATTTCCAATCTTGATTTTTCCATCAAGCAATAGGTTTTTCAAAGCTGATAGATCCGCAGGTTTTTGATTGGCTGTAGTCTTCTCAGCTGGTTTGGCTGCGCCACTACTACCTAGTAGTTTGTTCAAGTCTAAGGTATCAGCATTCAAGTTAAATTTGATATTGGGTTTTGTAAAACTCGCCACGGCAACATCACCGTTTAATTGGGTTGAATCCACTTTTAAATCAAATTTACTATCCACCAACTCTTGTTTCGCATTGGCATGTAAACTTAAATTAAAGTTACCTTTCACGCCCCCGTTTGGCAGTGCTGGGTCTTTAATATCCAAGTTCCCTGCAAGTTTTGGTAAATCAAAAATCAAGTTTTCAAGATTGCCGCTAAAGGGAGAAGAAAATTTACCACTAATTGTGCGTTTACCCCGCACACCGGATATATCGCCACTGATGCCGCTACTTTGTAATGCCTTTGGTGAACCTTTAATATCCGCCAATACAAGATTAGCCTTAAAAGTATCGCTACCTTTTTCTTGTACCAAGCTTACTTTCGCTTCTTTGCTAGTGACTTCATGTTTGAGTGCTTTTAGTTCAGGTGCACTTAAATCAATCGTAAGTTTTGCACCACTAAATTGACCATTAGCCGCTAGTTTCAAGCTATTGATCAAAAATTCTTTCGTATCTGGTTTTGCGTCTATATTACCACTAGCGGTAATATCAACATCTTTGCCACCTAGCAAATCCCCTTTAATCGACGCATCTAATCCATTAGCTAAAAAGTGCTTAGTGGCAGGATCTACTAAAAAACTACCCTTCAATTTAGCATTGGCTGCAATGGCTGGTTGATTTGCCGTCACAGTAAAATCAGTTTCTAAATCTACAGGTTCAGCCAAGGCAACATGGCCAGATTTTAGGTTTAATTTGGTGATGCTGTATTTAGCGCCCGTGCCTTCGTCAGAATAACTAGCGGCAGAGTTAGTCAAATTCACACCATCAATATCAAATTTAATGGTTTTTGATTCTTCCTCATCTTTACTTAGTAAGTCATCAAAATTGGTGGTGCCATCTTTGTATTTCACAATGTTAGCACGTACACCATCTACATAAACAGTATCTACAATCAATTCTTTTTTTAGTAGGGGTAGTAAGGCTAAAGAGACTTTAACGCTATCAACTGCTGCAAATTCTGCACTGCTTTTGTGTTCTGAAAGTGACACTTTACCTAAATTAGCACCAAATTTTGGCCAAAAAGCGAGTTTTATGTCACCATCTAATTTTAACGTCCTAGATTTTTTAGCTTGTACTAAATCGATAATCTGTTGTTTATAGTCGTTAGGGTTAAATGTGGCCGCTACAATAGCAACAACAATCAACACTAGGCCAATTAAGCCGCCCAGACCAAATGCAGAATATTTAAGGAGTTTTTTCATGATGACTCTCGCTACGCATTTACAAGGTTTATGTAGAATTGATAAATTAGATTTTAATACTTCTTGGAGTTTAGCATTGTGCAAACATAGTGATATGTTACTTAGCTAGCTTAGGCTGATTATTTCCAAAAAAAGTGATTAATAGCAGCAGCGCCAAATTTCCATACAATACAGATAAGCAAGCTGTAAAAAATCAGTGTAAGCACTAAGCATATCAACGCAAAAATAGCCATTAAGCCATCATTCTCAATTTCACCTGTGCAGTAAAATAAAACAGCTAGGCTAGGAAATAAGTTTTTAAAAGGCACTACCCCACCAAGCGGAAAAGCCACAAGTACGCCAACTGCCATAAAAATGAAGCCACCAATTTGTTGACCTAACTTGCCTTCAACTAGAAAGCTTAATCGTGATTTAGTGAATTTACGAAAAAATCCAATGATTTTTAGGCACGTAATCACCAATGCACCACGCACACGCAAGCTAAGTGTTACTGCCCGAATATTTTGCGGCAATACCAATACTTGCTGACCTTTAAAAAGCTGTAAGCCCGATGCAATAAAGGCGGCGCTACCAATGAGCGCAAAAAAGCCTAATGGAATTGGCTGTAAAAAAGGCAATACCGCAAGTGTCGCAGTAAAAGTATAAGCTTTGTTATCTAACGCATCCATCGCCTCGCCAAAAGCAAGCGGCTCTGAAGATGCAGCTGCTGAAAATTGATTTAAGGTAAGCACTAAGTCATCATAACGATTCATAGTGAATCCATAAATGCATGCTTATGGTAAGTGCCAAAAGTAGGCGAGCACAATTGCGCCAAAGACAATTCGATACCAAGCAAAAATCTTAAAATCATGCGTTGCAACAAAACGTAACAACATTTTTATGACTAATAATGCAGAAGCAAATGCGGTGATAAAGCCAATAATGAACATCGCTAAATCGTCTATTGATAATAATTGCCAACTTTCCAGCAAATCAAACCCAGTTGCGGCAAACATAATTGGTATGGCTAAAAAGAACGAGAACTCTGTAGAAGCTTGGCGGCTTAATCCGAACACTGTACCACCCAATATAGTGGCACCAGCACGTGAAACCCCTGGAATAAGCGCCAATGATTGCGCTAGACCAATTTTTAAAGCTTGCGCAGAGGTAACCGCTTCTATATCAAGCGTAATTGGTTTTCTTGCGGTATTTTCAATGAATAAAATAACAAAACCACCCACAATTAGCGCAACAGCGACTGTGATAGGTGAAAATAGATATTGTTTAATTTGATTGTGAAACGCTAAGCCTAATAATGCGGCAGGTAAAAAAGCGATAAATAAGTTGAGGATAAGTTTTTGCGATGACTTTTGCGTAGTCATGTGAGTCAGCGTATCTATTAAGCGTTTTCTAAATTCAAAACATACCGCCAAAATTGCACCTAATTGAATAACAATTTCAAATATCTTGCCTTTGTCATCGTTAAAATTAAGTAAATCACCTGCAATAATGAGATGTCCTGTACTGCTAATGGGCAAAAATTCCGTTGCGCCCTCTACAACGCCAAGAATGAATGCTTTGAATAATATAATGATGTCCATTTACTTATTTTAGCAGATTTGTACTTTATTTAGACTTTAGCTGAAGCTAGCTCTTAAGCAATTAAAAAGGGCACATAAACGCCTTTTTTAAATTACCTTTAATCAAGCTTAAGTCTAAGTCTTTAGCTTGATTTAAACATACCTAAAACTGAGCCAAGTAAATTACCAGAATCTGCGGCTACTTCACCATTCGGCGTCATTTTATCGACTAAACCTGGTAAGTGTTGTGAAATTTGGTTGCTCAGCATTTCTGGCGTTAAGTCAAATTTTGCGGCCATCTCAGCAATTGCGCCACAACCTAATACGCTAGAAATTTGGTCGGCAGAAACTGGTAAATTCTCACCATTACCAACCCATGAAGCTGCTTGTTCACCTAAGCCACTTTCTTTAAATTTTTCAACTAGACCATTGAGGCCGCCGTGTTGATTAAACATATCCATGGCAATTTGCGCCATACCACCTTGCTCGCCGCCTAATTTACCCATTACCGCACCAGCTACGCCATCAAATAGACCCATTTTGTCCTCCAAATTAAGAAATATTTACTTTGCAAAGTAAACAGCTATAACACCTTCAAAGAGTAGAGCAACACTTCACTAATTACAAGCACACGCAACATAAATTTACATTATATTAAAAGTAGCATTTGGATATTTTCACTTGCACAAATCTCACCATTCAAATAAATAAAATCACTACATTGGTGCATGTTATTTAAAAGATTATGTTTGATTCACAGTTTTGGTTGTTTCAACTAGCAATTCCATTATTTTAGGTTAGGCTTGGTTTTTGCTTCAATTGTTATGTTTTATAAAGGCTTGTTAAGTCTTATGCATTTAAACACCCTAAAAATATATAAAAATTGAAGAGAGAGAAGTATGAATCGCCATGATGTCACTGAAATGATCGTTACTGCTAAAATTACTAAAGAGATAAAGTGGGCTGAAATAGCCAATAAAATCGGCCTCTCAAAAGAATGGACAACCGCAGCTTTGCTAGGTCAAATGACGTTGACTAAAGCCCAAGCTGAAATTATTGGCGATACACTAGATTTACCAGTGGAGGCCATTGCGCTTTTACAAGTGGTGCCATATAAAGGTAGCTTGCCAACCGCAGTGCCTACTGACCCATTGTTATATCGTTTTTATGAATTGCTTAGCGTGTATGGTACAAGTATTAAGTCGTTGATTAATGAAGAATTTGGTGACGGCATTATGAGTGCGATTGATTTTTCGATGGATATTCAGCGTGAAGCCAACCCGAATGGCGACCGCGTGAAAATAGTACTAAACGGCAAGTTCTTACCTTATAAAACTTACTAAATTTTTTAATGGCGAACCTACTTTAATATTAGGTTCGCCAAAATTTACACTCTTAAAACTTCTCTTCTGGCCTTAAATAGCGCCATTGTCCAACGGGTAGCTTGCCTAGGTTAATGCTACCTATTCTCACGCGCTTTAAACCAACCACATGCAAACCAACCATTTCGCACATACGACGAATTTGACGTTTTTTGCCTTCACGCAATGCAAAACGTAGCTGGTCTTCATTCTGCCAACTCACTTTGGCTGGCTTGAGTTTTCCGTCATCTAAACTTAGCCCAAAGTTTAATAGCTTCATGTTCGCATCGGTTAAAGTACCTTCAACGCGTACGAGATATTCTTTTTCTACATCAGAATTTTCACCAATCAAATGGCGTGCAATACGTCCATCCTGAGTGAGTACTAACATGCCAGTAGAGTCAATATCTAAGCGGCCTGCAGGCGCTAAGCCATTTAAAAATCTACGCTCAAACTCTTTAGGGTAATGCGTATGTAAAGTCGGGTCATCTTCCCACTGGTTATCAGGGTGCACCAACACAATCGCAGGTTGGTAGCCATCCTCAGCCTGCCCGCTCACATAACCCACTGGTTTATGCAGAATAATTGTCACGCTTTCAGATTGCGTTTCATGCGCGTAACTGCTGATAATAATTTCAGCATCAGGGCTAATACGCGTGCCTAAAGTATCAATAATCACGCCATCCACCATCACCCAGCCGTTGGTAATCCATTCATCCGCCTCGCGACGTGAACAAATGCAGCGCTCTGCCATCACTTTAGAAAGTCGCGGTGATTCCACATTCACAGGTGATGATTTGTAAGCGGCTTTAGCAACAGCGCCATTTTGCGGCGTAGCAATCGCATCATAACCATCACGCACTTTGCCTCCACGACGCGGGGCTTGGCGGTATTGCGGCTCTTCTTTACTCGCTTTTGGTGAAGTGCGAGTATCAATACCTGCTGGTCTGGCTTGTTTCTCAGACGGGCGTTCAGTCTGTCTATATTCTGAGCGCCTTACTTCATTTGCCTCAGTGGGCACGTTATCCCCAACCTCATCGCCATGCAACTTACCGTCATATCGATGGTTACGTTGCCCAGTTTTATTCACAGGGTTTGGCGCAGCACTAGGTGCATGTTCTCTTTTTGCTGGTTGTGACTCTTCACTTTTAAGCATCACCGCTTTTTGCGGTACAACGGTACGGTCACGCTTTGCAGTGTCTGCGCGGCGCACAGGTGCTTTGCTGGCAGTAAGTGTGTTGCTAGGTTTTATTGTGATTTTAAGGGTGGTCAAAATAGTCTGCAGTTGT
>JAYTHN010000421.1:0-9072 GCA_043732505.1 Methylotenera sp. | reverse complement strand
ATCCACCAAAAACCTGCATTGTGGCGTGTGGCTTCATATTTGTCGCCTGGGTTACCAAGGCCGACTAATAACTTAATGCTATCGATATTCATTGTAGTCATAAGGCTTAGGGTAAATAAAAAACGCACACTTTATAATAAAAGCGCGCGTTTATTTTTGACTCAAACTAAATTTTTTGAACTAAGCTGCTGGAGTTTCTGCAGTTTCATCAGCTGCGTCATCTGCAACGCCGCCGCGTGTTTTAGCGATTGAAGCAATCGTTGCATCGTTATCGTGCGCTAATTGAACAAACTCAACACCTTTAGCAAGTTTAATTTGTGACAAGTGAACTGATTGACCCATTTCAAGTTTAGCTAAATCAACTTCAATAAACTCAGGTAAATCTTTTGCTAAGCAGCTTACATCAGCTTCAGTCAAAATGTGAGCAACAATACCGCCACCAGTTTTTACACCAGGTGCAATATCAGCATTAATAAAGTGGAATGGCACTTTTACGTGGATTTTTTCAGTTGCACTCACACGTTGAAAATCAATGTGTTGGATTGTGTTACGCACTGGATGCATTTGGAAGTCACGTAGTAAAACGCTTTCTTTTTTGCCATCTAGAATCAAAGTCAAGATTGAAGCGTGAAAGGCTTCATGTCGGAACTGTAAGAACAATTCTTTATGATTGATTTCTAATGGAAACGCTTCTTTACCACCACCATAAACTACACCTGGCACCGTACCTGCGTGACGAAGACGGCGGCTCGCACCCGTACCTTTTGCATCACGTTTTACTGCATTAATTTCGATAGACATGTTGTTGCTCCTAATTTACTACTATTTAAGTACTACACTAAAAACTGCAGTCCGCGACCAGTCTGCAGGGTTAAAAACTTACTAATCCATGAATAGCGAGGATACTGAATCCTCGCGGCTAATTCTACGTATGGTTTCTGCCAATAATTCTGCCGCGCTTAATTGGCGAATTTTCTTACAGTTAATTGATTCTAGGCCCAATGGAATAGTGTTGGTTACCACTAGTTCATCTAACTCAGAATTCATAATACGCTCAGCTGCGCCACCTGATAACACTGGATGTGTGGCATAGGCTAACACTTTTTTAGCACCAGCTATTTTCAATGCGGCTGCAGCTTCGCATAGTGTATTCGCTGTATCAACCATATCATCCATAATCACGCAGGTGCGGCTAGCAACATCGCCAATGATGTTCATCACCTTAGCCACATTTGGCTTTGGACGACGTTTATCTATAATCGCTAAATCTGAGCCTAATTGCTTAGCACATGCGCGCGCGCGCACTACACCGCCAACATCTGGTGACACCACCATTAAGTTATCATGATCCTGCATCAGTAAGTCTGCTAACAAAATCGGTGTAGCGTAAATATTATCTACAGGAATATCAAAAAAGCCTTGAATTTGGTCTGAATGCAAATCCATCGTGAGTAGGCGATTCACGCCTACTCCAGTAAGCATATTGGCCACTACTTTAGCGGTAATCGCTACACGGGCTGATCGCGGACGGCGATCTTGACGCGAATATCCAAAATAAGGAATCGCCGCAGTAATCCGTCCTGCAGATGATCGCCGTAGTGCATCCACCATGACCATGACTTCCATTAGGCTGTCATTAGTTGGGTGGCTCGTAGATTGCAGCACAAAAACATCGCGACCGCGTACGTTCTCTAGCAATTCGACCGTAATTTCACCATCGCTAAAACGGCCTACATGCGCGCGACCTAAGTCAATGCCTAAATGCGTTGCGACTTCTTGAGCGAGTACTGGGTTGGCACTGCCAGTAAAGACCATCATGTTGCCGTTGGACGCCATTTGATTTCCTATTGTGCTAGTATTGCGTATAACATCGTGAAGTTATCATTAAATGCTTTAAAAAGTATTTACTAAAAATAAAAGCGTGTAAATCAATAATCTACACGCTTACTATTTTTCTCTGTGCAGGCATTTGCCTACATTATAAATTTGGCTGAGGAGGAAGGACTCGAACCTTCGGATGCTGGGATCAAAACCCAGTGCCTTAACCAACTTGGCGACTCCCCAATATTTTTGTCAGACAACCTAAATCAAAAGATTCAAAATCAAGATTTTGAATCTTTTGATTCTAAATTTAAAGGATGCTGATTTAATCCTTTTGCAACAAACCCCTGCATTTCTTTAGGTTTTTGATTGCATATATCCAATGCAATTTTCTCGTTTGCTACTTCTAGAAATACTGAAGCACCAGAACCGCTCATCCTTGCATCACCAAATTGTTTTAACCATAATAAACAGCTTGAAACTGGCGGATATTCACTACACACTATTTTTTCCAACTGATTTGTAAACTCATCGTTTATATTGCCTGCGACTGAATTATTAGCGCTTGAATTTGCCATCCCTAAGAAGGTCGTCATTGTCTTAGAAATCGTATTTTTTGTCAATTGCTTATTGGCAAATATTTGCGCGGTAGACACATGCACATTAGGATTCAATATCACGTAATAAGCATCTCGCAAATTTATGCTATGTAACCGCTCTCCAACACCTTCTGCCCAAGCATTGGTGCCAAAAATGAAAAATGGCACATCTGCGCCCAGTTGGAGCCCCAGCGCCTGTAACTCAGTACGATTGAGATTTAGCTTCCATAATTGATTTAAAGCTAGAAGCACGGTAGCTGCATCTGAGCTACCGCCGCCTAAGCCGCCGCCCATTGGTATATTTTTCTCAACATAAATCTCTACACCTTGTTGACAATCAGTTTGTTGCTGTAAAAGCTTCGCGGCTCTAACGCACAAGTCTTGAGCCTCTGGCACGCCAGCGATATTATTGACGCGCTTGATATTGATATTTTGCGTTGGTTTTAGGTAAATGTTGTCATGTAAATCCAGTAATCTAAAAACGGTCTGCAATAGATGATAGCCATCGGCGCGCTGACCAGTAATGTGCAAAAATAGATTAATTTTTGCTGGCGCTAAAAATTTTTGAAAACCTGAAATGGATTGAATGTCTTGCATCACTAGCATTTTAGCTTATGCCATGCAGCTAGTTAATAAATTATTAAGCATTGATTATTGCGGCATGAATTATGCATAGTTACTCTAGAAGTAATCTACATGTAAGTTATTAAGAACTCACGTGACTAAATATCAGGGGGTTATTAAGTATGCGGTGACATTAATATGCGATTAATGTATTGAAAGTATATGAACTAAGTTATGCGTATGGATTCAAAAAAGTAAAACAAACTCTAAAATTTGTAGTTACTAACATATCATATATTATATGTTTTATATAAGACATAAGTGTTCTATAATTGCGCGGTTATCATGTAGCCATGTGAAGCAATGCTCCTGATTAATTAAATGGAGTTTAGGTCACGATAGTGTTATACGCGCTTTACCCAAGCGTTAATTAAATATTAGCTAGCCACAGCCTTACAAGACTAGTAACAATAAACTGACTGATTTTTTTAATTATTTGAGAGTAAATTATGGCACTAGTATCACTACGTCAATTGCTAGACCATGCTGCAGAACGCGATTACGGTCTTGCCGCATTTAACGTTAATAATATGGAGCAAGTTATCGCAATTATGCAGGCGGCAGATGAGGTTAATAGCCCTGTTATTTTGCAAGCCTCTGCTGGTGCGCGTAAATATGCGGGTGAGCCATTTTTACGGCATCTAGTGTTAGCGGCTATTGAATCTTACCCACATATTCCTGTAGTTATGCACCAAGATCATGGTCATACACCAGCCGTTTGCATACAGGCAATGCGCTCAGGTTTTTCTAGTGTGATGATGGATGGATCACTCATGGAAGATGCCAAAACCCCTTCTAGTTACCAATATAATATCGATGTGACAAAAAAAATAGTCGAATTTGCCCATGATATTGGCGTATCAGTAGAAGCTGAACTAGGTGTGCTTGGCTCACTAGAAACTGGCCTAGCTGGTGAAGAAGATGGCTCTGGGGCAGAAGGTGCACTTAGCTATGACCAAATGCTCACTGATCCTGAAGAAGCTGCAGATTTTGTGCGTCAAACTGGCGTAGATGCTTTGGCAATAGCGATTGGTACTTCACATGGCGCATATAAATTTACCAAGCCACCAACTGGTAAAACTTTGGCTATCAGCCGCATTAAAGAAATTCATGCGCGCATTCCAAATACACACTTAGTGATGCACGGTTCATCATCAGTGCCGCAAGAATGGTTACGCATTATCAATGTTTTTGGCGGGGATATGGGTGAAACTTATGGAGTGCCCGTAGAGGAAATTGTTGAAGGTATTAAGCATGGTGTGCGTAAAGTTAATATTGATACTGATTTACGTATGGCATCAACTGGTGCATTACGCCGCTTTTTAGCACAAAATAGAAAAGAATTTGACCCAAGAAAGTATTTAGCCGCGACTACAGAAGCCATGCGAGGTATTTGTAAGGCACGTTACGAAGCTTTTGGCTCTGCAGGCAAAGCATCTGCTATTAAACCAATCTCATGTGAAGCCATGGCATTACGTTACAAAAGTGGCGAGTAATATGCGGTGTTTAAATAATTATCAATTTTACTAAATGAGCGTCTAATATGAATTGGCCAACAGAGTTGATAGGACAAAAAATGCGTCGTAACCTAGTCGTAGGTAATTGGAAAATGCATGGCAATATGCAGAGCAACCAGCTTTTGCTCAACTGCTTAATTAAAGGGCTCAGTGAATTTAAAAATGCAGACTACGTTGTATGCGTACCAAGCCCATACCTGTTTCAAGCAAGATTATTGCTTGAAAACACTAACATTGCTTGGGGTGGGCAAAACGTTAATCAACATGAACAAGGCGCTTTTACTGGCGCCGTAGCTGCAAATATGCTCACAGACCTTGGTTGCACTTATGTAATACTCGGCCATTCTGAACGACGTAATTTATTTTATGAAAATAATTTAACGGCAGCAGCAAGGTTTGATGCCGCGATTAAAGCTGGCTTAACACCCATCATGTGCGTAGGCGAAACCGTTGCAGAGCGTGACGCAGGGCTAACAGAAGTGATAGTCGCAGGCCAGATGGACGCTGTGCTGGCAAGCTTAGGTGATAAAGAGTTTGCAAAAGCCATGGAGTTAAATATGGTGTTCGCTTACGAACCTGTATGGGCGATTGGTTCTGGTAAAACCGCTTCACCAGAACAGGCGCAATCAGTACATCAATTTATTCGTCATCGTATCGCACGCCGCAATGCGGATGCAGCTTCAAAGGTGCGTATTATTTATGGGGGTAGTGTTAAAGCCTCGAATGCCGAAGAGCTGTTTACTATGCCAGATGTAGATGGCGGGCTAATAGGCGGGGCGTCATTAAATGCGGATGAGTTTGAAGCAATTTGCCAAGTAGCTAATAGTTTGCACGCTAGCACCTGCCTTGTGGAATAATTAATACTATTCAATACGGTAAGATTTAGATTGTGATTAATAAGCTATTTAAACTTATCCCTATTTATTTAGTATCAGTTACATTCCATAGCCTTACGCAAGTATCTTAATTACCTGTATCCCTTACCCATAATGTATGTCTGGTAAGTCGTTTCGTCTGTAATCACATGAACAATATCGTGATTTTAATCTCTGGTAGCGGTTACAATATGGCAGCTATCATCAAAGCAGCTAACTAAGAAGATTGGCAAACTAAGTTTAATGCTCGCATAGCTGCTGTTATCAGTAATAAGCCTGATGCAAATGGATTGACACTAGCGAATGCAATAGAGATTGAAACCAAGCGCTTAAATCATGCTGCTTATGCTACGAGAGAAGCCTTTGATGCGGAATTAATACAAGAAATTGATTTTTATACACCAGCATTAGTAGTTTTGGCAGGATTTATGCGGATTTTAACACCTGGTTTTGTGGGGCATTATGCTGGGCGCTTGGTGAATATTCACCCTTCTTTACTGCCTGCATTTCCTGGCTTAAATTCGCATCAAAGAGCAATAGATGCTGGTTGTAAGCTTACTGGCGCTACTGTACATCTTGTTACAGCAGAGTTAAATATTGGGCCCATTCTGGAGTAAACGGAAGTAGCTATATTACCTAACGATACCGCCAAAACTTTGGCAACTCGCGTACAAATAGCAGAACATATAATCTACCCACAAGCGATCGCACAATTATTAGCGACAATGTAAATTTAACTTTTTGAAGAACTAGTTCTCGAATGATAAGTTACTAGACGGTCAACTTCACTTTTGCTACCCATCATCACAGGGACTCGTTGGTGTAAAGCACTAGGCTGAACCTCTAAAATGCGCAACAAACCAGTACTTGCTGCGCCACCTGCCTGCTCTACAATAAAGCTCATTGGGTTAGCTTCATACATCAAACGTAATTTTCCTGAACTGGGTTGTCCGTTTTTAGATTTAGTGTCAATTGGATACATAAATATGCCACCGCGCACTAATATACGATGCACTTCTGCCACCATAGAAGCCACCCAGCGCATATTAAAATCTTTTTTACGGTCGCCTTCTGCACCCTGTAAACACTCATCAATATATCGTTGTACAGGCTCATGCCAGAAACGATAGTTGGACATATTGATTGCAAACTCTTGTGTATTGACAGCAATTTGCATATTGGGGTGGGTAAGATAAAACTCATTAGCATCAGTATCAAGTGTAAAGCCATTCACACCATTACCTGTAGTCAACACTAACATCGTAGACGTTCCATACAGGGCATAGCCGGCGCAGATTTGTGACGTACCAGGTTGTAGAAAATCATCCGATGTTGGATTTTTATTTGTACTTTTTAAAATTGAAAATATCGTACCAACTGAGATATTCACATTCACATTTGATGAGCCATCAAGTGGGTCAAATAAAAGTATGTATTGACCATTTTGTTTATGTGTTTCGGCAATTTCAATAATGTCGTCAATCTCTTCTGACAACATACCGGCCACATAACCACTTTGCTGATTGTATTTGATAAAAATCTCATCAGCAATAACATCCAACGCTTTTTGCACTTCGCCCTGTACATTCTCAGATCCAAGGCTGCCCATATTGCCAGCAATAGCTCCTTTATCTATAGCAACTGCAATTTTTTTACATGAATCAATAACATCGGTCAACAGTGCATTTAGCGCTATCGCATGTTCGCCCTGCAAATGCTGCTTTAAGAATTCGGTGATGGAAGTTTGCTTAGACATGCTATTTTCCTGATGGTTAAAATGAATTTATTATCTTTAGTATTTTACATGTTCAGTGCAATGCCTAATTCGCTTTTCATTAATGATTAATGGATAAATCCCTTTGTTCAACTAACAGCTTTAGGTTCACTTTTTGACTTTTTAATAAAATTTTACTGGGTAAAAAAATTCCATTATTTTCTACATAGTTTTGGTATTCAATCTCCCAGCCATCCTGTTTTAAGGTGGTCAACTTGCCTTGATTATCCCAAGTGCTGTCTTGATCAGCTGAGCGAGTAGGGCGACCCAGTGACCAGTCAGCCAAACCTGCCAGCGGTAATTTCCAGCCGAGTGCATTTTGAGTAAGGGTTTCAGCATCAGCCGCTGAAATACTATTGCCTTTTGCATCTTCTAGCACTACTTTATCCGCTGTTTTACTAATGCTAGCTACTTGGCTGCCTAAAGGTGAATAGAGGGTGATGTTGTCATTAGCATGATCATGTTGCCAATGTAAACTCCCAGAAAAACCTTTGCCATCCGTTTGTACGCCGATGCGACCTTTAAGCGTAAATTGCTTAATGCTACTAATACTTTTTAAATGTTGTTGATATAACGCTTGGGATGCAGTGTTTGCAGGCACATTTACTTTTGTCAGGCTTACACAA
Organism: Methylotenera sp.; assembly: GCA_043732505.1. Classification (GTDB taxonomy): domain Bacteria; phylum Pseudomonadota; class Gammaproteobacteria; order Burkholderiales; family Methylophilaceae; genus Methylotenera. The sequence continues at coordinate 1,236 of JAYTHN010000421.1, read as the reverse complement.
CTTGCTAAGAATAGAATCAATATTGATAATAAAACACTACGCATTAAATACATGATGATAAAGAAGTAAACCTGAGCTTTATTAAATTGAAAGAATTTACCTAGGTTCGATTTTGCCTGGCCGCGATGAGCTTAGATAAATGCCTATTTAAGATTTAAATTTGCTAGTAGTTGTGAGCAGCACATCATTACTTGGATCCACAATCAAAGCATCACTCCAAACCTTTTTCGCCTCTTTATGCTGACCTTTTTGCCAAAGTACCTCACCTAAATGTGCCGCAATTTCTGGGTCTTGATTAATTCTATAAGCTTCTTGCAGATAGCCTATGGCTTTATCTAAATTACCTTTTCGATAATATGCCCAACCCAAACTATCCAGCATGTAATGGTCATTGGGGCTTAAAGAAAGTGCTTTTTCAATGAGCTTTACTGCTTCATCTAATTTAATATTACGGTCTGCAAAAGAATAGCCAAGGGCATTATAAGCAGCAGCAAAGTCTGGTTTTGCAGCAATTGCTTTGCGTAGCTCAGACTCCATAATCTCTGGCTTATTCACGCGTTCTGCAGCAAGCGCATAGTCGTATACAAGTTCTGGCGTATTAGGTAGATTTTTTACTGCTTTCTCAAGTAGATCAAATGCGCCTTGGTCACGTTTGGCTTTGGCTAACATGCCTCCCTGTGCCTGAATAACAATAATTTGCTGCTCAGTATTCAGGTCATCAATCGAATCTAACTTTTCAATAGCTTTGTCTACAGATTGCGTACGCGCAATCACATTCGCAACATCAATCTGTGCCTCAAGATAGCGCTGCCCTTGCTCAACTTTGCTGTACCAAGTAATTGCCACATTGTCATGATTTTGTTTTTCAGCCGTTTGTCCAAGGTAAATATATACTTGATCAGCGTCTTTAAAATCTAACTTTAGTGCTTGCTTAAAATAACTTTCAGCTGCGTTGTAATCGCCTGCTTGATAAGATAACAAGCCAATGACAGCCGTTATTTCAGGGCTATCTTTGGTATTTTTAAGGATGATAGGAAACTCTTTTTTAGCAGCATCATATTGCTTTTGACTAACCATCAACTTGGCCATATTGAGGCGAACTTCATTTGCTTCTGGGTGCTTTACGAGAAACGCTTGATAAAAATCTAATGCTACTTGTGGTGATTGTCCGAATAAGACTTGCCCTTTGAGTAATGCTGCTATGGCCCAGCCTGGTTTTAGCGTATCAGCTTTATT
>JAYTHN010000420.1:0-2720 GCA_043732505.1 Methylotenera sp. | reverse complement strand
CTGCTGCTTGGGCTTTTCAGGATGGTGGGTCTCAAATTGCCGATAGCTCAGCGACAAATATAGATGAGGATATTAATGGCAATAATGCAGCAGGCACTACTTTTTATACTAAAGATATAACGAAAAATACCACTTCAACTGGTGGGGAGTTTGATGATTTAGTTGTTTGGATTCCATCGAGCCTTTACATCAATAGAATGGTTTCTGCAGGTCAATTACCTTAATACTTATGAACGACAATCAACTTTTACGTTACAGCCGGCATATCCTGTTGCCGCAGATTGGTTATGAAGGACAAGAGAAACTTGTTAATAGTCATGCACTCATAGTGGGTGCTGGCGGTTTAGGCTCACCAGTAGCTTTGTACCTGGCAGCAAGTGGTATTGGTACGTTGACAATTTGTGACTTTGATGCAGTAGATTTAACTAATTTACAGCGTCAAATTGTGCATACCACGCCATCTGTAGGGACGAACAAAGCAATTTCGGCTCAACAAACTTTGTTTGAAATTAACCCAACTATTACTGTTAATACTGTTTGTGTAAGATCAACAGAAGATGAGTTTGCGTTATTAGTTTCTCAAGCCGATGTAGTGATTGATTGCTGCGATAATTTTGCCACTCGATATACCTTAAATAGGCTTTGCGTTAAGCTGAAAAAACCACTGGTTTCAGGCGCAGCCATTGGTTTTGCGGGTCAAGTTACAGTGTTTGATATGCGCGCCCAAACGAGCCCTTGCTATCACTGTTTATTTCCAGATTCAAGTGGTGATACAGGCGAAAATAATGAGATGCGTTGTGCAGAAAACGGAGTATTTGCGCCGCTAGTGGGCATGATAGGCACAACTCAAGCAGCAGAGGCTTTAAAGTTGTTAATGGGTATTGGAGATAGCTTGCAAGGGCGTTTGTTATTGCTAGACGCACTCTCTACAGAGTGGCGCGCAATCAAGCTGGGTAAAGACCCAGCTTGCAGTGTTTGTTCTACTTAATTGTCAAGCTTATTTGCCGCCTACTAAGCTTTTAACCGCGCTTACTAAATCCCCTGGCACCACTATAATTTTACTATTTTCCGAAGATGACATTTTTTGTAAAGCAGTAATGTAACGGTCGCCTAATAAAAACATTGCAGGAGCGTTATTTTCTTTAACTGCTTCAGTAATAAATTTGATTGACTCTGCGGATGCCTTGGCCGCTACCATTTGCGCTTCGGCATCTTTACGAGCTGCTTCTAAGCGGGCTTCAGCGTTTAAAATAAGTGATTGTTTTGCGCCTTCAGCTTCTGTTACTACTGCTACGCGTTCTCGTTCTGCAGCGGCTTGCCTCTCCATTGCCTCTTGCATGTTAGATGAGGGCTTAATATCTTGAATTTCAACGGATTTTACAGTTAAGCCCCAATCAAGCGCTTCATCGGCAATGGCGACTTTTAGTTCTGCCTTAATACGGTCAAACGATTTTAGTGCATGATTTAATTCCATACCGCCAATAATAGAACGTAAATTAGTTTGCACCATATTACGCATCGCCTCACGGAAATTTTCAATACCATACACGGCACGCTCAATATTGCTCACTTTAATAAACGCCACCGCATTGGCTAAAATCACTGCGTTATCTGCGGTGATGACTTCTTGCTGTGGGATTTCTAAGATAATATCTTTGTAGTCACTTTGTAACTGATTTTACTGAAAATTGGGTTGATCACAGTGAGGCCTGGCGAAAGTGCACCGGCAAATTTACCCAAACCCTCGACTACCCATTCTTCGCCCTGCGGCACAATGCGTACGCCTTTAACGATAGCCACTACTACTAAAAATACAACAATAAAACCTAACTCTATTGGCATAATGGTGCCCTTAATTTTAAATACTTGGTGAGTATGCGGTGTAAATGCATAATGAATTTATGATTAATGCTGTTTAATTCTCAGTGAATTGCCTTCCACAGCAATGATAGTGGCTTCGGCGCCTTCTTCAATAGTCTCTGCAGAAATTGCAATCCATTCTCTACTACCCATTACACCTTGAGCAAATCGAATTTTACCATTTTGTTTTACGCTAACGGCTTCAATGAATGTGCCTACACGACCAATTTCTTCGCCTTGCGCTTGGCATGTGCGTGAATGTGTTTCATTTTTTTTATAATTAAATTTCCAAATGGCGAGTAAGCCTAGCGATAGCAAAGCATAGATTGCGATTTGTATTGCATGAGGAATATTTGGGGAAAGCCATGTAGTAATGGCCAAACATATACCTGCAACGCCAAACCACAAAATATAAAAAGTATCCGTCGCAATTTCAAGTGCGAGCAATACCAAACCTACTGCGCCCCATATCCACATTGAATTTATTATATTAGCCTTCTTAAACTTACTTTAACTTCGCTATTATTTTGCTATTTTTCTGCACAAACATTCAAATTATCATAACATTATTGCTGCCACTAAAGCCAAATAGTGAACTGAGCTTGCTATAACTACTCATAATTTTAGTTAATAATACTTTAAAATGGCTGTGCAAAAAATAAACCTATGTCATTTAACAACACCCGTATTCACATTGTTTGGTTCAAGCGAGATCTACGCATAGTAGATCATGCCCCGTTGGTAGCGGCTTGTAATGCAGGCAATGTATTACCAATATTTTGTTGGGAACCTACAGTATGGGCGGGTGATGATTATGCACGGCAACACCAAATATTTGTTGAAGAGTGTTTGGCCGAATT
>JAYTHN010000419.1:0-2728 GCA_043732505.1 Methylotenera sp. | reverse complement strand
AAGTAGCGCTCAATGTAAGTAGCGGCGGCGCTGCGCTCAATATTTAAGTTTTGCGCTAAGCCAAATGCGCTCATGCCGTAAATAAGCCCAAAGTTAATGACTTTCGCATATCGGCGTTGTTCGTTATCTACCGCTTCGCGTTCCACGCCAAAAATCTCGGAAGCGGTCGCGCGGTGAATATCTTCATTATTGGCAAACGCTTGCAACATGCCTTGATCTTGAGAAAGATGCGCCATGATGCGTAGCTCGATCTGCGAATAGTCGGCAGAAACAATGTGGCTGCCAGCAGGCGCAATAAATGCCTCGCGAATACGGCGACCTTCTGCACTTCTGACTGGAATATTCTGCAAATTAGGGTCTGAGCTGGCTAAGCGCCCAGTAATGGCGACTGCTTGATTGTAGCTCGTATGCACGCGACCTGTCGTGGCATTAATCATGCGCGGCAATTTGTCGGTATAAGTAGATTTGAGTTTTGCCAGGCCGCGATACTCTAATAAAAGTTTCGGTAGTGGGTGGTCTAAGGCTAATTCCTGCAAAACATCTTCATCGGTACTTGGTGCACCACTTGGCGTTTTTTTAGTGGGTTTAATGCCTAGCTTATCGAACAAAATTTCTTGTAATTGTTTAGGGCTGGCTAAGTTAAAAGGCTGGCCTGCTAACTCATACGCTTGATTTTCTAGCGCGATTAATTTTAAGCCAATCTCATTGCTTTGGGCATTGAGCATTTCTCTATCTATCAATACGCCGTTGCGCTCAATGGTAAATAAAATCTGTGAGCTAGGCATTTCAATTTGGCTGTAGATGAAGTCTAGCTTGGCATCTGTGCTTATTCGCGGATACATCGCCTCGTGTAATTGCAACGTTATATCCGCGTCTTCTGCCGCATATTCACTAGCTACTTCCACCGTTACTTGGTTGAAGCTGACTTGCTTGGCACCTTTGCCTGCTACTTCTTCAAAACTAATCGGTTTAATGTCCAAATGTCGCTCAGCCAGCGCATCCATACCATGTGTCTTATGCGATTCGAACACATAAGATTGCAGCATCGTGTCATGCGCAATGCCATTTAAAGAGATACCATGATTAGCTAATATGTGCTGATCGTATTTTAGATTTTGGCCAACTTTTTTAATGTTAAGATTTTCTAAAATCGGTTTAATTTTTGCGAGTGATTCAGCGAAATCCAGTTGTTCAGGCGCATCAAAGTAATCATGCGTTAGTGGTAAATAAGCACCACTGCCAACTTCTACACTAAATGACAAGCCAACAATATTAGCGATCATTGGCTCTAATGAAGTGGTTTCGGTATCCACACAAATAAGCGGCGCTGATTGTAATTTAGCTAGCCAAGCGTCTAGTTGCGTATTAGTTAAAATGGTCTCGTAATTACGATTGGTATTGGCTTGATACGCAACTTTTGTTGCAACCCTTTCTGCCAGATCCTTTTTTGGAGCAGGTTGTGTGTTTACTCTTGAGGCCGTATTTGGCGCATCAAATAAGCCTCTCGTTTCACCATTCGACAATTCAGGCGTTGTGATTGGCGAATCTGATTTTGCATCAGTGCCTAGCTCGCGCTGCCATGTTTTAAAGTCAAAGCGGTCATACAATTCCCCAAGCTTAGCTTTGTCCTGAGCTTGCAACATTAAGCTTTCAAAGCTTGCAGGCATACCATCAAAACTATCTAAATCACATTTAATAGTAATCAGCTCGCGGCCAGTGGGGAGCCAATCTAAGGCTTTACGTAAATTTTCGCCCACTACGCCACTCATCTTATCTGCGTTGGCAATAATGTTGTCTAGTGAGCCGTATTCTTGTAGCCATTTAACTGCCGTTTTAGGACCAACATTTTCTACCCCTGGCACGTTATCAACCGTGTCGCCAATCAAGGTTAAATAATCAACAATCAGTTTAGGTTTTAGGCCAAATTTAGCCTCAACGCCAGCAATATCCAGTATCTCATCGCCTTTTCTAAAAGCATTTGGCATGGTGTTAATAACGGTCACATGGTCATTCACCAGCTGAGACATGTCTTTATCACCCGTAGAAATAATCACGTGTATGCCTTGCGCCTCTGCTTGCTTCGCTAGCGCGCCAATCACGTCATCTGCTTCTACGCCATCTACCATCAATAGCGGCCAGCCCATGGCTTTAATCGCCTCGTGCAGCGGCTCAACTTGGCTACGCAAATCATCTGGCATACTTGCCCGATTGGCTTTATATTCTGGGTAGATGTCATCGCGAAAGGTTTTGCCTTTTGCATCAAAGATACACGCGCTATAATCAGCAGGGTATTCTTTGTGTAATTTGCGTAGCATGCTTAGCACGCCGCGAATTGCACCAGTAGGTTCATTAGTTTTGTTGCGCAAATCTGGCAAGCCGTGAAATGCGCGATAAAGGTAAGAAGAGCCATCAACTAATAAAAGAGTTTTCATATAAAAATCCAAAGTTTGTCGTGATATTGCGTTGCCAACAATTTTTAGCTAAGCGCAGCTTAATGGCCTCACATCAAAATACATGCGGCATATCAAAAATTGTTTTGTGCTTTGTTTCACTTAAAACTTTAAATTTTTAGCTGTGGTAAATTAGCATTAAATTCAGGACAGTTTAAATGACAACAAAAAAATTACCCTCAATGATTGAGCCAGCGTTGCTCAATAGCAACTCGGCCAGTCACGAATCGTGGCATGCGTTTGAGATTATGGCAGAATTTGTAAGCGCTACCGAGCGC